>DATMKC010000288.1:0-28265 GCA_035553555.1 Egibacteraceae bacterium
GGCGCAGCCCGGGACGGGGCGGATCGCGGGGGCGGCTGCGGTGCTCATGCGTGCTCCGATTCGCGGACGAGCGGGAACGCGTCGTTGGCTCGGACCCGCTCGGCGGCGCGGAGCTTGGCCGAGCGGGCCCGCGGGTTGGCGGCGACCTCGTCGCCGTCGGGCTGCTCGGCGCCGCGCGTCACCGGGCGGAGGAGGGGGACGCGGCCACAGCCGCACACCGGGAGATCCGGCGGGCAGATGCAGCCGGTGGCCGCGTCGGAGAAGAACCGCTTGGTGATGCGGTCCTCCAGGGAGTGGTAGCTCAGGACGGCGATGCGGCCGCCCTGAGCCAGCAGGTCCGAGGCCTGGGGAAGGGAGGCCTCGAACCGCTCGAGCTCTCTGTTCACGGCGATGCGCAGCGCCTGGAAGGTGCGCGTCGCCGGGTGCACGGCGGAGTTGCGCCGCACCGCCGCCGGCACCGCGCCGTAGACGACGTCGGCCAGCTGGGTGGTGGTGCGCAGCGGCCGCGCGGCGACGATCGCCCGCGCGATGCGCAGGGCCTGGCGCTCCTCGCCGTAGCGGCGGATCAGGTCGACCAGCTCGTCGACGTCGAGCTCGTTCACCAGGTTCGCGGCGCTCACGTCCGACGTCGGGTCCATGCGCATGTCCAGCGGCGCCTCGGCGCGGAAGCTGAAGCCGCGCTGCGCCTGGTCGAGCTGCATGGAGGAGACGCCGAGGTCGTAGAGCACACCGACGGGGGGGACGTCTGCATGCTCTACGACTGGCGTGACGTGGTGGTTGATCTGGTCATACCCCGAATGAACCAGGGTCACACGCCCGGCGTACGCGGCCAGGCGCCGTTCCGCCAGGGCCAGCGCATCCGGGTCCCGGTCGAAGCCGACCAGGTGCAGGTCCGCCCGGGCGGCCAGCAGCGCCGCGGCGTGACCGGCGGCGCCGATGGTGGCGTCCACGATCAGCGCCGGGCCGGGGCGCAGGCCGTCCAGGAGCAGCTCGACGACGCGCGCGGCCATGACCGGCAGGTGCGGGGCACCGCCGGCGGGCACGTCGGGCGTCGGGTCCATGCGGCGACTCCAGGTCGACCGGCAGGCCGGGCGCTGCGCTAGGCGAACAGCCACAGGGCGCCCAGCACGCTGCCCAGCACCACGCCGGTGGAGGTCAGCACGAGCAGCATCAGCAGCGCCGAGGCCACGAGCTCGCGCCCGAGGTCGCCGTTGAGGTCCGCGGGGTGGTCCACGGTCGCGGTCAGCACATCCATCAGAAGATCCCTCCAAGGTCGAACGGCTGCTCGGTATTGGCGAAGTCCGCCATGGCGGAGTCGCGGTAGGTCTCCCAGCGCCCGGCGTCCCAGAGCTCGACGCGCATGTCGGCGCCCACCACGGTCACGTCCTTGGCGAGGGCGGCGTACTCGCGCAGCCGGGCCGGGATGGTGACGCGGCCCTGCTTGTCGAGCTCCTCCGAGTGGGCGGAGGAGGTCATGACGCGGGCGAACATGCGCTCGCGGCGGTCCGTGGTCCGGAGATTGCGGAGGCTGGCGAGCACGCGCTGCCAGTCATCCACGGGGTGGATGGTCAGGCAGTTGTCGAGCCCCACCGTGATCACCAGGCCGTCCTTCAGTCGGTCCCGGAAGGCCGACGGCAGGATCACGCGCCCCTTGGGGTCCAGCGTGTGCTGGTACTCCCCGAGGAACATGCGGCCTCCTCCCACGTCCGTCCGGTGCTGTCACAGGGAGGCGGCATACTCCCCCGCCCTCCATAGCGCACCACTCTCCACCACTTTTCCCCACATGTCAACACCGTGGGACCACTCTGCGCGACTTTTTCGTCACCGCGCGCGGCAAAGCCGCAGGTCAAGGCGGTGGTGCCAAGTGGGGCGCCCCGGCGCGTCCCGGGGGCCCGGGCGGCTTCCGCGGGCTGCGGGGGCAGGCCGGGGAGGCCGCTGGGACGGCGCGCGGGCGCCCTCGACGGCGCCGTAAAGGGGTTTTGGCGCCGTAGAGGGCGTCCGCGATCAGCCGGCCGGCGGCCTCACCGGGCCGAGGTGGTGCGAAGTGGGGGGCGGTTCCCCGTTCAAACGGGTGCGGGCACAGCGGCATGTCGCGGTGCCCGCACCCGTTCGAATGGGTGCGCGGGTGAGGGGGCTACAGGGCGGCCAGGGAGTCGCCCAGGTAGGGCTGCCAGTCGTCGTGGAAGCCGCCGACGGCGACCACCAGCCAGAACGCGGCGCGCGGCGCGAACGGCGCGCGCCGCAGCACCATGCCGCACTCGGCCGGCATCAGGTCCTTCTTCTTGGAGTTGCAGCGGCGGCAGGCCGCCACGACGTTCTCCCACTCGTGCGGGCCGCCACGGCTGCGCGGCACCACGTGGTCGACGTTCTCGGCGGCCCGCCCGCAGTACTGGCACGTGAAGTTGTCGCGAATGAAGACGCCGCGTCGGCTGAGGGCCGCGCGGCGACGGTAGGGCACGTGGACGAAGCGCCGGAGGCGTACCACGGAGGGCGCGGCGTACTCCAGCCGCTCGGAGCGGTAGCGGTGGCCGTTGGTCTGGACGACGTCGGCCTTGTCGTTCAGCACCAGCACCAAGGCGCGGCGCGCCGGCACGACGCAGAGCGGCTCCATGGTGGCGTTGAGCACCAGCGCCTTGTGGTGGGGGCTCGGGCGGCGCTGCCGCTCCGCGCGGTGCGCGTGTCCCGAGGCGAGGCCGCCCAGGCCGCCCGCCGCGACAGCGGGCGGTTCACGATGCGGATGCCCGGCCGACCAGTCGGCCATGACGGCCGCCGAGTCGTCGCGCATCCGCAGGACTGGCGGGCCTGCGTCCACACGTGCCTCCTGCCGCCCGGAACCCCCTGCCGGCGCGGCCGAGCCACTGTACCCGCTTTGACGCACGCGCTCCGTCCCGGCCCGTGGCCAGCTGCGGGACGAGTTGTGTCCGAAGTCGGACTTAAGTGGTCCCGCAGGGGGGAACCTGTCGGGCCCGCATGGCGTCGTTAGACTGGCCGCACCATTCGCACCGCCGAGGCAAGGGACATCGCCGCGTGGCAGCACGCCGAACCGTGGGCCGCCGGGCCGCTGTGGACGCCACGCAGCTCGCCGAGCTCTTCGCCCAGATCGAGGGCAACGTCACCACCGTGGTCGAAGGCAAGCCGGAGGTCGTCCGGCTGGCCCTGGTCGCCCTGATCGCGGAGGGCCACGTTCTGGTGGAGGACGTGCCCGGCGTCGGCAAGACGCTGCTGGCCAAGGCGATCGCGCGCTCCATCGCCTGCAGCGTGCGGCGCGTGCAGTTCACCCCCGACCTGCTGCCCAGCGACATCACCGGCGTGACGATCTACAACTCCGAGCAGGGGGACTGGGAGTTCAAGCCGGGTGCCCTGTTCGCCAACATCGTGCTGGGCGACGAGATCAACCGCGCCGGACCGAAGACGCAGTCGGCCCTGCTGGAGGCGATGGAGGAGCACACCGTCACCGTCGACGGCACCACCCACGAGCTGGGCGTGCCGTTCATGGTGATCGCCACGCAGAACCCCATCGAGCTGGAGGGCACCTATCCCCTGCCGGAGGCCCAGCGCGACCGCTTCCTGATGCGCCTGGAGATCGGCTACCCGTCGCTGGACGCGGAGCTGGAGATCCTGGACGTGCACGGCAAGAGCGACCGCCTGGAGGGCATGACCCCGGTGGCGGACACCCGCCAGGTCGCGGCGATGATCGCCGCCTGCCGCGAGGTCCACGCCGCCGACCCGCTCAAGCGCTACATCGTGGAACTGGTGCGCTCCTCCCGCCGGCACCCCGCCGTGGAGCTGGGCGCCTCGCCGCGCGCGTCCCTGGCGCTGCTGCGCGCCGCCCGCGCCCTGGCGGCCGCGAGCGGGCGCGACTACGTGGTGCCCGACGACGTGAAGTCGCTGGCGCGTCCCGTGCTGGCCCACCGGCTGATCCTGGCCCCGGACGCGCGGCTGTCGCGCGGCGGCGCCGAGGAGGTCGTCGACGAGCTGCTCGACTCCATCCCCATCCCGGTGCAGCGTTGAGGGCGCGCGGCTGATGGTCACGGAGCGCGGGGCGGGCCTGCTCATCGGCGCCGCCTTCACGTGGCTGCTCGGCCGCTTCCTCGGCGTGCCGGAGCTGTACGTGGTCGCCGGGGCGGGCTGCGCGCTGGCCGGCCTGTCGGTCGCCTCCGTGTGGCTGGGCTCGGCGCGGCTGGACGCCGGCCGCACCGTGTCGCCGGCGCGCATCGCCTGGGGCGGGCGCACCGTCGTGCGCGTCGCGCTGCGCAACACCGGGCGGCTGCCGTCCGGGCTGCTGCTGGTGAGCGACGAGATCCCCTACGCGCTGGCCGACGCGCCGCGCTTCTCCGTGCCCGGCCTGGCGCGGCGCGCGCAGGTGGACCTGGGCTACGAGCTGCACGGCGCCGGCCGCGGCCGCTACGACGTGGGGCCGGCGCGGGTGCGGCTGCGCGACCCGTTCGGCCTGGCCGAGCGCGTGCGCCGCGTGGGGGCGACCGCCGAGCTGGTGGTGTACCCGCGCGTGGAGCGCCTGGGCGGCGGCGTGCCCGCCGCCGGCCGGCAGGGCGACGGCGGCGCCCACCGCCGCACGCTGCTGCACGCCGGCGACGACTTCTCCACGATCCGCGAGTGGGCCCCCGGCGACGACGTGCGCCTGGTGCACTGGCCGTCCAGCGCCCACCGCGACCGCCTGATGGTGCGCCAGTTCGAGCAGCCCTACGAGCCGCTGGCCACGCTGGTGTGCGACACCCGCGCCCTGGTGCACCGCGGCGCGGGCCCGGCGTCGACCCTGGAGACGGCCGTGACGGCGGTGGCCAGCGTGGCCGGCCACCTCGCCGCGCACGGCCACCGCCTGCGCCTGGCGCTGCCGGAGGACCGCGAGACGCCGCCCATCCAGCCGCTGGAGCGGCTGATGGACCGCCTGGCGATGGTGGAGGCGTCGCGCGAGACGTCGCTGGCGCCCGCGCTCGGCGGCCTGGCGGGACGCGCGTCCGGCGGGCTGCTGGTCGCCGCGCTGGCGCCACCCGCCGACGGCGGCGAGCGCCTGGGCGCGCACCCCGACATCCGCGCGCTGCTGGCGGCCGGGCGGCCCTACAGCGTGCGCATCGCGCTGGTCGTGGACACCGGCGCCCTGGCCGGCCCGCGGGGAGGCCAGGAGCGGCCCGCCGCGCTCCTGGCCGCCGCGCTGCACGGAGCCGGCTGGCGCACCGCGCTGCTGCGCCCCGGCGCGCCCATGTCCGACGCCTGGAACCGCGTCGCCGGTCCCACGGCGATGGTGCTGGGGGGCGCGCGATGACCGCCGTCGCGCCACAGCGGCCGCCGGTCCACGCCGGCGCCACGCCGGCGCCCGCCGGTCCTGTCACGGACCCGGCCGCGCGCGGACCCGCCACGCCCCGGCCGCCGCTGCCCGGCGTGGCCGCCGCCGTGGCGTGCGTGGCCCTGCTGCTGGCGACCGTCCTGCCGCTGGACCGCGTGTACGCGGACCGCTCCTGGGTCGCGCCGACCGTGTCCGCGGCGCTGCTGGCGTTCGGGGTGGGCTGGCTGGCGCGGCGCCTGCGCCTGGGGCCCGTGCTGTCGGTGTCCTGCAACGTCGCGGCCTGGGCGCTGTTCAGCGGCCTGGCGTTCCTGCCCGACACCCTGCTCGCCGGCCTGGTGCCCACCCCGTCCACCGTGGCGGCGGGCGTGGCCGCGTGGGCGCACGGCATCGAGCTGCTGCAGCTGCGCCCGGCCCCCGCGGTGCCGGAGACGGGACTGGTGCTCATCACCGCCACGGGCATCTGGGCGGTCGCCCACGCGGTGCACGAGCTGGTGTTCCGCGCCCACGCGCCGATGCGCGCCGTGCTGATGGCGATGGTGATGTGGATCGTGCCGCTGGGCCTGTCGCCCGCGCGCGGCGAGGCCTGGTTGTGGGCGGTGCCGTTCCTGGGCGCGGCGGCGCTGCTGCTGCTGGCGGCCGGCGCCGGGGAGGCGGCGCGCTGGGGTCGCTGGTCGCCGCCGGCGCAGGGCCGCAGGCGGCTGGGGCTGCCCGTCGGCGCGCGCAACCCGCTGGGCTGGCTGCTGGCCGCGGCGGCGATCGCCGCCGGCGTCATGGGCGCGCCGCTGCTGCCCGGCTGGACCGACCCGGCGCTGTACGAGCTGCGCGACCTCGGCGGCAGCACCACGACCACCAACCCCATCGTCAGCATCCGCGCCAGCCTGCTGTCCCCCGACCCGCGGCCGGTCCTGCAGGTGCGCACGCCGCGGCCGGTGTACCTGCGCACCACGTCGTTGGACCGCTACAGCGACCACGAGGAGTGGACCAACGACGGCATCCGCGGCACGCCGTTCCGCGCCGGCTCCGTGGTCCCGTTCGAGGTGCCGATCCGCACGGCGCTGGACGTGCCCGTGGAGGTCTCGGTCGCCGCGCTGGACGCGGCCGTGCTGGTGCCGATGCCGTACCAGCCGCGCGTGGTCGACGGCACCATCGGCGACGTGCTGCAGTACGACCAGCGCCTGTCGACGTTCACGCTCAACAAGGGCGTCCGCCTCAGCCAGGGCGACGTCTACGCGGTGAGCGCCGCGGTGCCCGCCCCGCTGGCCGAGCAGCTCGACCGGGTGCCGGCCGGCTGGTACGCCGGCGAGCTCACGCGGCTCCCGCCGTCCGTGCCGGCGGAGGTCGCCCAGCTTGCGCGCGACATCACCGGCCGGGCCGGCGCGGTCACGCCGTTCCAGCAGGCCATGGCGATCCAGGAGGAGCTGCGCGCCTGGACCTACTCCCTGGACCCGCCCAGCGGCCACAGCGGCGAGGCGATGCGCACGTTCCTGCGCACGCGCACCGGCTACTGCGAGCAGTTCGCCGGGACCATGGCCGTGATGCTGCGCACGCTGGGCATCCCGGCACGGGTGGGCGTCGGCTTCACGCCGGGCGAGCTGGCCGACGCCGCCGCCGGCGAGTACCTGATCCGCTCGTCCAACGCGCACGCCTGGGTGGAGGTGCTGTTCCCGGACGAGGGCTGGATCGCGTTCGAGCCGACGCCGCGCACCGACGGCAACGTGCTGGTACCCAGCCCCGCCAACCTCGCCCCGTCCGCGACGCAGGCGCAGCAGGCCGGCGACATCCCTGACGCCCCGGAGGCCGACGACCTGCCGCGGCAGGGTCCCGAGCGCCTGCCGACGTCCGCCCCCAGCCCGGCCGCCACCAGCCCGTCCGCGCCCGGCGCGGGCGGCGGCGACGGCGGCGGCACGACCCTGCTGGCCGCCGCCCTGCTGCTGCTGGCCTTCGCCGGCGTGGGCGGCACCGTGCTGCGGCGCACGCGCGTGGACGTGGACGCCCTGGGCCCGGCGGCGCAGGTGCTGCACGCCGTGGCCAAGGTGGAGCGCGTCTCGGCGGCGATGGGGCGCCCGCGCAAGGACACCGAGACCGACCGGGAGTTCCTGGGCCGCATCACCCGGTCCGCCAGCGGCCCCGCGCTGGCCGCCCAGGCCGAGCGCGCCCGCTACGCCACCGAGCTGCCGCTGGAGTCCATCACCCTCGCCAGGACCGTGGCGGCGGACCTGGTGCAGCGCCTGCTGTACCCGCTGGACCGCCGCAGCCGCGCCACGGTGCTGGCGCAGGTGCGCCTGGCGGAGCTGCGCGAGCGGGCGGCGCGCGCCCTGCCGGGCCGGTTCCGGCGGCGAAAGTGAACGGACGGGTGTGCCGAGACCTTTCTTGACGCACACTGGAAGGGCTACGGATACTCGGCCCGTCGATGAAGCGGAGTAGCTGATGCCCCTGTCCGACCGCGAGCAGCAGATCCTCGCCGACATCGAGGCGCGCCTGCGCGCCGAGGATCCGAAGTTCGCGCGCGCGGTGCAGACCACCACCGTCTCGGCGCACCTGCGCCGGCGCATCAAGCTGTCCGCCGCCGCGTTCGTGGTCGGCTTCCTGTCCCTGCTGCTGCTGGTCCTGCACATCGGCTTCGGCATGGCCGGGTTCGCGCTGATGCTCGCGGGGGCCGTGAGCGGCATCAACGCGCTGAAGCGCCTGGGGCAGGCCGAGGGTCCCCTGGGCGACCAGATCCGCGGCGGGTTCGAGCGCTACCGCTCCGACCGCGACCGCGAGGAGTAGCGGGCGCGGCCGGCGGGCGCGCTCGGCGCCTGCTTACCGGCGGCGTCGTTGCGGGTCGCGCCACTGGAACCACTGCAGCGGGCCGCCCTCGAAGGCCGGCTCGGCGTGCTGCACGGCGAAACCCAGGCGCGTGTACCAGTCCTTGGCGGTGGGGCGGGTGGTCTCCAGGAAGCACGGCTCGCCGCCGTCGTCGGCGCGCCGCAGGCCGGGTGCGATGAGGCGCGCGCCCACCCCGCGGCCCTGGTCGGCCGGGTCGACGGCGATCGCCGCGAGGTACCAGTGCTCGGGATGGTCCGGATGGGGACGCTCCACGCGCGCCAGCGCCTGCGCGACCAGGCGCGCCCGCCGCGGGTAGCGGCGCAGGGCCGTCGCGGCGGCCGGCAGGAACGCCACGGTGCGCCCCGCAGGCATCGGGTAGGCGCCGGGCCGCAGCCACGCGCAGTAGCCGGCCAGGCGGTCGCCGTCCAGGGCCACCTCCACCACGCCGTGGGCGAGGCAGTCGGCCACGGTGGCGGCGTAGAAGCGGCGCGCGATCCCGGCGCGCCGAGGGTCGCCGGCCTCGCCCGGGAACAGCTCGCGCATGAACGGGTAGTCGTCGAAGGCGCGGGCGGACAGCCCCGCCACCTGCGCCATGACCGGTTTCGCCGAGGCGCGGTCCAGCCGCGTGACGGCGAGCTCGCCCATCGGTGCCGCTAGCGGCCGGCGAAGTCCGGCGCGCGACGCTGCATCGCCGCCGCGACCGCCTCGCCGAAGTCGGCCGAGGACAGGCAGCCGGCCTGGGTGGCGCGCTCGGCCGCCAGGGCGTCCTCACGCGTGCGGTCCAGGCTCTCGCGCATGAGGCGCGCGGCGCCGGCCTGCGCGAGCGTCGGGCCGGCGGCGAGTGCGGCCGCGTAGGAGCGCGCCGCGGCGTCGAAGTCCTCGTCGTCGAGCACGGCGTCCACGAGGCCCCACGCCAGGGCCGTCGCCGCGTCGACGCGGCGGGCGCTGACCGCCATGTCGATGGCGCGCGACAGGCCGACCAGGCGGGGCAGGCGGTAGGTGCCGCCGAGGTCCGGGATGATCGCCCACTTCACCTCGAGCACGCCGATGGAGGCGTCGGGCGCGGCCACCCGCAGGTGGCAGGCGGCCGCGAGCTGGCAGCCCCCGCCCAGGGCGACGCCGCGCACGGCGGCGACGGTGGGCACCGGCAGGTCCTCCCAGGCGGTGAACGCCTGCTGGAGCCAGGCGATCATGCCGTCCTGCGTGCCGCCGCCGGCCGCCTGCAGGGACGGGTCGCCGGCGGCCATCTCCCCGAACAGCGACACGTCCAGGCCGGAAGAAAAGGCGCGGCCGGCGCCGCGCAGCAGCACGGCCTTCACGGCGCCGTCCTCCGCGGCGGCGCGCGCCTGGGCGGCGGCGTCGTGGAGCCCCTCGAACACGCCGCGGTCCAGCGCGTTCAGCTTGTCGGGACGGTTCAGCGTGACCACGCCGACCTTGTCGTCGCCGACCTCGAACATCACCCGGTCACTCATGCGATGGAGCCTACTCCGCATTCCCAATGGTCAGTGCTGCCAGTCCTCGCGGCGGGCGGACTCGTCGCCGCTGGTGGGCGCGGCGTCGCGCAGCAGGGCGCCGCGCGTCACGGCCTCGCCGCCGAAGCGGTCCCGCGCCACGTCGGCGGCGCGCTCCAGGCGGCTCCAGCGGTCGTCGGCGGTCAGGGAGAGCTGGCGGCTGGCGTCCTCCGGCACGAGGTTGGTGACGCCGACGCCGATCAGGCGCACCCGCACCCGCTCCAGGCGCAGCCCCTCCAGCAGGGCCAGCGCCTCGCGGTGCAGTTCCGTGGCCTCCGCCGTCGGCATCAGCAGGGTGCGGGACCGGGTCACCGTCTCGAAGCTGGCGTAGCGCAGCTTCAGCGTGACCGTGCGCCCGGCGACGTTGCCCTTGCGCAGCCGCCGCGCGACCTTCTCCGACAGCCGCAGCAGCTCCCGGCGCAGCACCGCGAGGTCATCGACGTCGTGGGCGAACGTCTCCTCGGCGCTCATGCCCTTGGCCGGCTCGTGCGGGACCACCGGGCGGTCGTCGCGGCCGTCGGCCAGCGTGCGGATCTGGTGGGCCGCCGCCGGGCCGAGCAGCCGCGCCAGCGTCGCCTCCGGCGTCGCGCGCACGTCCGCGAGCGTGCGGATGGCGAAGCGGTCCAGCTTCGCGGCGGTCTGCTCGCCCACGCCCCACAGGTCGCGCACGGGCAGCGGCGCCAGGAAGGCGCCGACCTCCTCGGCGCGCAGGTGCAGGATCCCGTCCGGTTTCGCCTTGCCGCTGCACAGCTTGGCCAGGTACTTGTTCGGCGCGATGCCGACGCTGGACGGCAGGCCCAGCTCGTCGCGGATGCGGCCGCGGACCAGCTCGGCGATGCGCGGCGGCGGCCCCAGCAGGCGCACGCTGCCGCCGACGTCCAGGAACGCCTCGTCCAGCGACAGCGGCTCGACCAGCGGCGTGACCGCCAGGAAGATCTCGCGGATCCGGCCGGACACGCGCTGGTAGGCGTCGAAGTCCGGCGGCAGCACCACGGCGTCCGGGCACAGGCGCAGCGCGCGCGCCATCGGCATGGCGGAGCGCACCCCGGCCGCGCGGGCCTCGTAGGAGGCGCTGGCCACGACGCCGCGCCCGCCGGTGCCGCCGACGAGCACGGGGCGGCCCAGCAGCGCCGGGTCCTTGCGCGCCTCGACGGACGCGTAGAACGCGTCCATGTCCACGTGCAGGATCGGCTCGGCGACGGCCACCCGCCGAGCGTACGTGCGCCGGGCGAGCGTCGCGCTCATCCCGCCGAGCCGCCGGACCGATGCCACAGCGGGGTTTGTCTCTCCCCAATGCGCGGGGGCATGCCCGCGATGCGCCCCTGGCGCAGCACCGCGCGCAGGCGGTCGCCGCGCCACGCGTCCAGCAGGTCGCGCAAGTCCCAGGCGCTGTGCGCGTTGACGGACACGGCGCGCCCGCCGCCGTGGCGCACGCGGCCCTCCACCACCAGCAGCCAGGAGTGGAAGACGGTGTGCGCGCAGCGCTCCAGCACGCGTTCGAAGAACGCGAGGTCGGCCACGCCGGTGGCGTCGTCCAGCGACAGGAACACCACGCGCTGCCCGGAGCGGATCGGCGGGGTCTGCGTGGCGACCTTGACGCCCGCGACGCGCACCAGCGCGCCGTCGGGGCGGTCCAGCAGGCCGGCGGCGCGCGTCACGCCGAGCGCCTCCAGCAGCGGCTCGTAGAAGCTCACCACATGGGCGCTGGCGTCCAGGCCCAGCACCTCGAGTTCGGCGCGCACGCGCTCGCTGAGGGTGTAGTCGGCCAGCCCGGCCGCCGCCTCGGCGAGGAGCTCGCCCTGCACCGGCTTGGCCGCCGCGGCCTTCGTGCGCGCGCCACTCCAGCGCTCGGCGACCTCCAGCACGATGTCGCGGCGGGAGCGCCCAGGCGCCAGGCACTCCAGCGCGCCGACGTGCGCGAGCGCCTCGGCGACCGGGGCCGACAGCGCCGAACGGTCCCGCAGGTCCGCCACCGACGTGAACGGCCGGTGCGCCAGGACCGACTCGATCATGCGCTCGTCGATCCCCGCCACATCGCACAACGCCAGCCTGATGCCGAACCGCACCGACGGCTCCGCCGGATCACTCCCCAGGTCCGGCACAGCAGACGCTGGAGCCGCCGGGAGGGACGGGGTGGGGCCGGCCCATCGACCGGCGCCGACGTAAAGAGGGTTTCCGGAGGCGCCGGGAGAATGGGACGGCCCCACCGGCACACCGGGCTCCCTTGCGCCCCCCGCCGGACCCGTTGCGCACCCCGCCATCCCGGCGTGATCTGCCGGCACACGCTCGACGCGGTAGTCGCGGGCGGAGCGGTTGACGTCCAGCGGCAGCACGGCGACGCCCAGCCGGCGCGCGTCCTCCAAGAGCAGCCGCCGCGGGTACATGCCGGGATCGTGGGTGAGCAGCCCGGCGACGAACTCCGGCAGGTAGTGGCGCTTGAGCCACGCCGAGCGCCACGTCGGCACGGCGAACGCCGCCGCGTGCGCCTTGCAGAAGCCGAACGAGGCGAACTGCTCCAGCGCGTGCCACAGCCTGCGCGCCGTCGCCTCGTCGATGCCGCGCTCGGCGCAGCCGGCCAGGACCCAGTCGCGGATCTCCTCCAGGCGCTCGGCGTCGGACAGGCGCCGGCGCACCAGGTCGGCCACCGCCAGGTCGCAGCCGGTCACCGCGGCCACGCAGCGCATCACCTGCTCGTGGAACACGATCACGCCGTGGGTCTCCGCCAGCGCCCGCTCCAGGATCGGGTGCGGGTAGACGGTCGGCTCGCGCCCGTGGCGGCGCGCGACGAACGGCCGCACCATGTCGCCCTTCACCGGCCCGGGGCGGAACAGCGAGATGTCGACCACGAGGTCGTGCAGCTCGGCGGGCTGCAGCCGGCCGATCAGGTCGCGCTGCCCGGGCGACTCGATCTGGAACATGCCCAGCGTGCGCGTGGAGCGGATCAGCTCGTAGGTGTCCTCGTCGTGCCACGGGATCGCCGACAGGGCCACGTCCTGGCCGCGCACCCGTCGCACCTCGTCCACGCAGTGCGACATTGCCGACAGCATGCGCACCGCCAGCACGTCCAGCTTGCACAGGCCGAGCGCCTCGACGTCGTCCTTGTCGAACTGCGCCATCGCGAAGCCGTGCGCGGAATGCTCCATGGGCACCAGGTCGCGCAGGGTGGCGTCGGCCAGCAGCACGCCCGAGGGGTGCAGCGCGATGTGGCGCGGCAGGCCGTCCAGCGCCTCCACCGCGTCGAACAGGAACGCCAGGTCCGGCCGGTCCAGGTTGCGCCCGCGCAGCTCCGGCAGGTGGTCCAGCCCCTTGCGCACGTCGCGGGCGCGCAGGTGCGGGAACGCCTTGGCGATCACGTCGATCTCGGCCTGCGGCAGGCCGATCGCCTTGCCGGCCTCGCGGATCGCCATGCGCGCCTGGAACGTCTCCACCATGGCGACGCAGGCGACGCGGTCGTCGCCGTAGCGGTCGAGGATGTCGCGGTAGATGTCCTCCCGGCGCGCCGACTCCACGTCGATGTCGATGTCGGGCAGCTCCTCGCGGTAGGGGTTCATGAAGCGCTCGAACGCGAGGTCGTGCGCGATCGGGTCGACGTCGGAGATGCGCAGCGCGTAGATCAGGATGCTGCCGGCGGCCGAGCCGCGGCAGGCGGCGATGATGCCCTTGGAGCGGATGCGCGCGACGATCTCGGCGACGGTGAGGAAGTACGGCGCCAGGCCCATGCGCGCGCACATCGCGAGCTCGCGCTCGAACGTGTCCCAGTGGCGCTCGGCCGGGCTGGCGTAGCGCTCGCGGATGCCGGCCTCGGCGCGCGCCTTGAGCTCCGCCAGCGCGTCCTGCCCCAGCGCGACGAAGTCGGGCACGCGCAGGCGGCCCAGCTCCAGCTCGGCCTCGCAGCGTTCGGCGACCCACGCGGCGTTGGCGACCGCGTCGGGACGCTCACGGAAGACCTCCGCCATCTCCTCAGGCGTCTTGAGATAGCCCTGGTCGTTGGCGCGCCCGCGCGCCACGGTGCGCAGCGGCGCCTGGAGGCGCACGGCGTCGAGCACGTCGGCGATGCGCGCGTGCGCGGCGTCGAGGTAGCGCGGCTCCTGGTTCGCCACGGCGCGCAGGCCCAGCCGGTCGGCCAGCGCGAAGCGCGCGCGGGCGCGGGCGTCGTCGCCGGGCGCCAGGTGGTGCGTCACGCCGACGAGCACGGAGCTCGGCCCGTACACGTCCATCCAGCGGCGCGCCCCGACGCCGCCGCGGCGTCGGGGCGCCCGGCGTCGAGCAGGCGGCCGACCGGGGAGTCGTCGCCGAGCAGCACGAACTGCGCGTCCGGGCGGCGCTCCATCTGCGCCCACGTCAGCCGCGGCGTCCCACGGACGGACTCCAGGTGCGCGTCGGACACGGTGCGCGCCAGGTTGGCGTAGCCCGGCGTGGTGCGCGCGATCAGGGTGACCCGCGAGGGCCCGTCGTCCAGCCACGCCGGGCCGCTGCCGGGACCGGCGAAGCGGCCGCGCTGGACGCGCGCCGCCCAGCCGGGCCGCGCATCGTCGGGCCGCAGCGCCAGGTCCGCCCCGTAGATCGGCCGCACCCCGGCGGCCTGGCAGGCCTGCGCCACGCGCACCGCCCCGTACAGGCCATCGCGGTCGGCCACGCCCACGGCGCGCATGCCGCGTTCGGCCACCGCCTGGGCCAGCTCGCCGGGACGCAGCGCCCCGTGGCGCATCGAGTAGCAGGTCCGTGCGGCGAGGTGAGCGAACATGTGTTCGATTCTGCTCGCGAACGCACCCGCCCAACAGGGTGGAGAGCGGTGTACCGATAGCCCGCCGAGCGGTGCGGCAGCAAGTTTGACCTCGCGCCGTGCGCGGAACCCCCGTACCCTCTGCGCTTCCCCGCCGCACCCACGAGGAGCCCGCATGGAGCCGGTCTACACGCCCGTCATCGGGGCCGCGAAGACGCTCATCGCCGCCATGAACTGGAAGATCCAGATCCACGGCGCCGAGCACATCCCCGCGTCGGGCCCGGCGCTGCTGGCGTCCAACCACATCGGCTACCTGGACTTCGTGTTCATCGGCTACGGCGCGCTGGACCGCGGCCGCATGGTCCGCTTCGCCGCCAAGAAGGAGGTCTTCGACCACAAGGTCTCCGGCCCCCTCATGCGCGGCATGCGGCACATCCAGGTGGACCGCTTCGGCGGCGCGGACGCCGCCGTGGTCGCCTCGGTCGCCGCCATGCGCCGCGGCGAGGTGATCGGCATGTTCCCGGAGGGCACCATCAGCCGCTCGTTCATCCCGGCCGCCGGCAAGACCGGCGCGGCGCGCATGGCGATGGACGCGCAGGCGCCGCTGATCCCCACGGCGGTGTGGGGCACCCAGCGCATCCTCACCAAGGGACGCCCGAAGAACTTCCAGCGCGGCGTCGTGATCGACGTGCGCTACGGCGAGCCGGTCGCCTGCCAGCCCGGCGACGACCCCACCGAGGTCACCAAGCGCCTGATGGACGCCATCACCGGCCTGGTCGAGAACGCCGCGCGCGAGTACCCGCAGCGGCCGGCCGGCGACGGCGACCGCTGGTGGCTGCCGGCGTCGATGGGCGGCACCGCGCCCACCGTCGAGGAGGCCGAGGCGATGGCCGCGGCGGAACGGGCCGAGCGGCGCGCGAAGCGGCAGCGCGAGGGCTGAAACCCGGCCGCCCCGCGCGGCGTCTCACCGGCACGACACGAGCGGGAGGTGGGACGATGCGGATCGCGCTGCTCACGGTGACGTTGGCGCTGGCCGCGGCGTGCGCCGGCCCGGACGGCGCGGAGGTGTCCTTCAGCACGCCGCCGGACGACGCCCGCACGCAGGCCGTGCCGCCGGAACCGGCCGCCACGAGGGAGGCGGCCACGCCGGGGGCCGCCACGGCGAGCGCGGTCCCGGCCCAGACGCCGGGGCCGGCGGCCCCGCGGACCGTCCCGGCCTCGCCCACACCGTCCGGCGGGCCGCGCGAGCTGGGCGCGGACGAGGACGCCAAGGTCGGCCAGCCGTACCTGTACCGCCTGTACACGCACTGCGGGATCGAGGCGACGTGGTGGAACGGCGCCTGGTGGGACGCCGACCCGCCGCTGTCGGACGGCAGCGGCAACCCGCCGCCCGGGTGGGGCAACCCGTACCAGGACGGCGTGATCGTGCAGGTCTCCGAGACGCGGCTGGAGTTCACCGGCGACGAGGGACAGCGCGCCGCCTTCCGGCCGCGGCCGGCCGACGTCGGCGCCCCACCCCCCTGCGACTGACCGGACGTCCACAGATTTCAGCCGGGTATGGGTGCACTTTCAGAGCGATGACTCTGAGAGTGCACCCAGCGACGGTCAGGGCAGCTCGGTGGTCGCGTCCGGGTCGATGCCATAGCGCTCCACTGCCTCGCGCACCAGCTTGGCCTCCACCGCGCCCTGTTTGGCCAGCTCGTGCAGCGCCGCCAGCGCGACGTGCTCGGCGTCGATGCGGAACAGCCGCCGCAGGGCCGAGCGCAGGTCGGACCGGCCGAAGCCGTCCGTGCCCAGCACGTGGTACGGCGCCGGCACCCACGGCGCCACCAGCAGCGGCACCGCCTTCTGGTAGTCCGTCACGGCGATCACCGGCGCGTCACCGGCCCCGCGCAGCGCCTCGGTGACCCACGGCACGCGCGGCTCCTCCTCCGGGTGCAGCAGGTTCCACTCGTCGCACGCGACGCCCTCGCGGTGCAGTTGCACCCAGCCGGGGGCGGACCACACCTCGGTGCGCACGCCCCAGTCCTCCGCCAGCAGGTCGCGGGCGCGCAGCGCCGCCGGCATCGCCGAGCCGCTGGTCAGCACGCGCGCCAGCGGCCCGTCGCCGTCGGGCGCCTCCAGGTAGCGGTACAGGCCGCGCAGCACCAGCCGCTCGTCGAGGCCGTCGGGCATCGGCGGCTGCGGCACCGGCTCGTTGTAGACGGTGAGGTAGTACATGAGGTCAGCACCATGGCCTACCGCTTCGCTGCTTGAGGCCGGACCGTCGGGGTCGGCCTGGTTGCCGAGCATCCTGTTGATGCCGTCCTCCACGACGACGGCGATCTCGTAGGCGAAGCTCGGGTCGTAGGACACCACCGCGGGGTTGGTGGCCGCGTACAGCAGCGAGTGGCCGTCCTCGTGCTGCAGCCCCTCGCCGTTCAGCGTGGTGCGCCCGGCCGTCGCGCCGATCAGGAACCCCTTGCAGCGCTGGTCCGCGGCCGACCAGATGAGGTCGGCGGTGCGCTGGAAGCCGAACATCGAATAGAAGACGTAGACCGGCAGCATGTGCTCGCTGAACGTCGCGTACGCCGAGCCGGCAGCGTGGAACGACGCCATGGAGCCGGCCTCGGTGATCCCCTCGTGCAGGATCTGGCCTTGCGTGGACTCCCGGTAGGCCAGCAGCATCTCGCGGTCCACCGGCTCGTAGGTCTGCCCGTGCGGCGAGTAGATCTTCTCCGTGGGGAACATCGCGTCCATGCCGAACGTGCGCGCCTCGTCCGGGATGATCGGCACGATGCGCTTGCCCAGGTCCGGGTGCTTGAGCAGGTCCTTGAGCAGCCGCACGAACGCCATGGTGGTGGCGACGTCGTGCTTGCCGGAGCCCTGCTTCAGTTCCGCGTAGGCGTCGCGCTCCGGCAGGCTGACCGGGTGCACGCGCACGCGCCTGGCCGGCAGCGGCCCGCCCAGCTCCAGGCGCCGCTCCAGCATGTACTGGATCTCGTCGGAGTCCTCGCCCGGGTGGTAGTACGGCGGCAGGTCGCTCTCCAGCGCCTCGTCCGGGATGTCCAGGTACAGCCGGTCGCGGAACTTCTTCAGCGCCTTCTGCGTGAGCTTCTTCATCTGGTGCGTGGCGTTGCGCGCCTCGAAGTCCGGCCCCAGCGTCCAGCCCTTGATGGTCTGCGCCAGGATCACGGTGGGCTGGCCGGCGTGGTTCACGGCGGCCTCGTAGGCGGCGTAGACCTTGCCGTAGTCGTGGCCGCCGCGGTCCAGCACCGGCAGGTCCGCCTCCGTCAGGCTGGACTGCTCCAGGATGCGCCGCAGCTCCGGGGAGTCGAAGAAGTGCTCCCTGATGTAGGCGGCGTCACTGACGCTGTAGGTCTGGAACTGCCCGTCGGGCGTCGCGTTCATCTTGCTGACCAGCGCCCCCGTGGTGTCCAGCGCCAGCAGCTCGTCCCACTTGCGGCCCCACACCACCTTGATGACGTTCCACCCGGCGCCGCGGAACAGCGACTCCATCTCCTGGATGATCTTGCCGTTGCCGCGCACCGGGCCGTCCAGGCGCTGCAGGTTGCAGTTGACCACCCAGATGAGGTTGTCCAGCTCCTCGCGGGCGGCGACCGTCAGCGCGCCCTGGGACTCGGGCTCGTCCATCTCGCCGTCGCCCACGAACGCCCACACGCGCGAGTCGCCGGTGTCGGCGATGCCGCGGTGGTGCAGGTAGCGGTTGAAGCGGGCCTGGTAGATGGAGTTGATCGGGCCCAGCCCCATGGAGACGGTGGGGAACTCCCAGAAGTGCGGCATGAGGCGCGGGTGCGGGTAGCTGGGCAGCCCGGCGCGGCCGTCGGACGTGCGGCGCGTCTCCTGGCGGAACAGGTCCAGATGCTCCTCGCTGAGCCGCCCCTCCAGGTAGGCGCGCGCGTAGATGCCCGGTGAGGCGTGGCCCTGGAAGAAGATCTGGTCGCCGTGGCGCGGGTCGTCGGACGTGCCCTTGCCGCGGAAGAAGTGGTTGAAGCCGACCTCGTACAGCGACGCCGACGAGGCGTACGTGGCGATGTGGCCGCCGACGCCGATGTCGGGCCGGTTCGCGCGGCTGACCATGACCGCGGCGTTCCAGCGGATGTAGGCGCGGATGCGCCGCTCGATGTACTCGTCGCCGGGGAACGGCGGCTCGCGGTCCGGCGGGATCGTGTTGATGTAGTCGGTGGAGCGCAGGTGCGGCACGCCGACCTGCTGCTCGCGGGCGCGTTCCAGCACGCGCAGCAGCAGGTAGCGGGCGCGCTGGCGCCCCTCGCGCTGGACCACCGCGTCCAGGGACTCGATCCACTCGCGGGTCTCCTGGGGGTCCACGTCGGGGAGCTGGGTCGGCATCCCGTCCGTGATCACTGGCTTGCGGTCGGTCACAGCGCTGGTCCTTCCTGCGTGCACGTGCGCCTCGCGCGCCATGTCGCGGCGGTCGGGCGCCCTTTTGCGCCAGTCTTCCACCATCGGCGGGGCCGCGCCGGGTACCTTGCCCGCTGTTCCCGATGACCAAAGACCCAGGCGAGGCGATGCCCGTGCACGGCGGACGGACGTGGGTGCTGGCGGCTGTGCTGTGCGTCGCCCTGGCCGCCTGCGGCGGCGGGGCGGAGCCCGGCTCGGAGACGTCGGTGTTCCGCATCCGGCCCGGCGACTGCTTCAACGACCCGCCGGCGGAGCGGCAGCTGGACCAGGTCGACGTGGTGCGCTGCGACCAGCCGCACGACAACGAGGTGTTCGCGGCGATCGAGCACCCCGCCGCGCCGGAGGAGCCGTTCCCCGGCCGCGACGCGCTGGTGGGCTACGCCGAGCAGGGCTGCCCGGAGCCGTTCGCGGACTACGTCGGCGCGACGTACGACCAGTCGCGCTTCTCGCTGTTCCCGATCGTGCCGAGCGCGGACACGTGGGCGAAGGGCGACCGCCAGATCATCTGCGCGCTGTACGACCACCGGGCCGGCAAGCTGACCGGCTCCGTGCGCGGCTCAGGCCAGTAGCGCGCGGACGCGGCGCAGATCATCGACGAAGTCGGCGCGCTGCGCGGCGCGGCGCTCGCCGGCGCGCAGGATCGACGAGGGGTGCACGGTGGCGACGTAGCGCACGCCGTCGCGCTCGTGCACCTGGCCGCGCTCGCGCGTCACCCGGAAGGAGCGTCCCAGCAGGCCCTGCGCGGCGGTGGCGCCGAGCGGCACGACCAGTTCCGGGCGGACCACGGCGAGCTCCGCCTCCAGCCACGGCCGGCACGCCTCGACGTGCTCGGCGTTCGGCTTGGCGTGGATGCGCTTGCCGCCCTTGCCCGCCTGCGCTTTCCAGCGGAAGTGCTTGACGATGTTGGTGAGGTAGACGTCGGCGCGGGCGATGCCGGCCTCCTCCAGGGCCTCGTCCAGCAGGCGGCCGGCCGGCCCCACGAACGGGTGCCCCTCGCGGTCCTCGCGGTCGCCGGGCTGCTCGCCCACCAGCAGCAGCCGCGCCCGCCGCGGCCCCTCGCCGAACACGGTCTGCGTACCGGTGCGCCACAGCTCGCAGGCCTGGCAGCCGGCCGCGGCCTCGCGCAGCTTCGGCAGCGTGGGGCGCTCCGGGACCAGCGCCGCCGCCGTGGCGCTCACACCAGCCCCGCGTGGTCGTCGGCGTGCAGGCCGCCCTGGCTGTCCTGGCGCGTCGGCAGCCGCAGGATCTGGGGCAGCAGCGTCTCGGCGATGTCGTCGCGCAGGTCGGTCAGCGCCTCCAGCGGCCGGTCGCTGTCGTCGATGCGCAGGTCCCACAGCGGGTAGCGCTCGGTGGCCACCACGAGGACCGACGCCGAGCGGGCGCCGCGCCGGTCCCCGCCGGCCTTCTCCCCCGCGATCAGCGCGCCGATGAGCCGGTCGACGAGGTCGCTGCCGGGCGACCCGGCGTAGGCCTCCAGGCAGGCGTCCAGCGTCTCGGGGCCCTCCAGCAGGTTGCCCTGGACGGCGACGTCCTGCTCGCTGCGGTGGCCGGCCCAGCGCTCGCAGCGCTCGCCGGTGTAGGCGGCGCTGGTGCCGTGCGCGTCGACCATGCCGACCTGGCGCAGGCGCCGGTCGTCGTCCATGGCGACCACGGCGCGCAGCGTGCGCTCTGCGGGGTGGCCGTTGCCCATGAGGTCCAGACCGTCGACGCCCAGGTAGGGGTTCACCCAGGCCTGCGTGGCCACCGCGCCGACGCCCGCCTCCGCCCAGGTGACGAGCTGGCCGACGCCGGGCGTGCCGGTCACCGCACCGACGCCGAGCTGCCCGGTGCGCGCGCAGCGCGCGACGATCGAGAACGTCATGGCGTGCTGCTACCCGGTGCGGCTCAGTCCCAGACGCGGTCCAGCCGCCAGGCGCCGCCCTCGCGCACCAGCTCGTAGACGCCGGCGCCCACCTCCACGCGCCACAGGTCGCGCTGGGGCACCGCCATGCCGCCGCCCTCCCACCAGCCGGCGTCCTCCCGCCAGTGGCCCAGCACGCCCCGCACGCGGTAGGCGGCGCCACGCCAGCGGAACGCCGACGGGGCGCCCCGCTCGGTGGTCTGCACCTCGACGGGCTCGCGGTAGCGCTTGCTCATCGCCGCCTGGCCTCGCACCCTGTCGAACACATGTTCGCTACGGTACCCGGTCGGCGGGCGCGGCACCAGCCCGGCCGGCCGGCTACGGCTCCGGCAGCGCCTGCTCCAGGAACGCCTCGGCCAGCGTCGCGGGGTCGCGTCCCCGGGCCACCTCCGCGTTGAGCTCCCCCAGGGCGCGCGTGTCGAGCACGCGCGCCAGCGGCTGCAGCGCCCCGGCCAGGCCCGGATGGCGCGCCAGCGCGGCGGCGCGGGCCACCGGCGCCACCACGAAGGCCGGGAAGATCGCCAGTTCGTCGGCGACGGGCACCAGCCCGGCGGCGCGCGCCTCCCCGGACGTCGCCGTGGCCAGCCCGGCGAAGCACGAGCCCGCCGCGACGCGGCGGATCGCCGTGGCCTCGTCCGCCGCGACCACGCGCAGGCGGTCCATGCCAATGGCGTAGGCCTCCGCCAGCGCGTCCAGGCCGCCGTCGCGGCGCACGAAGTCGCGGTCGGCGCACAGGGCGGCCTCGCCGCCGGACAGCACGCCGGCCAGCCAGCTCATACCGCGCGGGGAGCCCTCCGGCGGCAGCGCGTCGCCGCGCACGTACAGCGCCAGGGTCGCGTTGGCCGCGGTCGGCTCCAGCCACACCAGGCCGCGGTCCTCGTCGGCGCGGCGCACGCGCTGGTAGCTCTCGTCGGTGTCGGCGGGCGGGGCCTGCTCCCCCATGCCGAGCGCCCACGCCGCGCCGGTGTAGTCCCACCACAGCTCCACGTTGCCGCGCAGGCCCTCGCGCCGCAGGCCCACGGTGCCGCCCAGGTCGGGGCGGGGCTCCACGCGGATGCCCGCCCGGTCCAGCGCCACCACGGTGAGCGCGGCGAGCATGCGCTGCTCGGCGGTGGAGCCCACGCCCAGGGTCACCACCGCGTCCTCACCGCCGCCGCGGCAGCCGGCGACGGCCGCGCACAGCGCCAGTGACGCGGCCAGAACCCGACGGCGACCCATGCCGGCCAGTCTGCCAGTTGGGCGCGCCCGGCCGGGGGCGACTACCCTAGTGCGGGCGCGCCCGCCGCCACTCCCGCCTCCTGGAGACAAGGACCGTGTTCGCATGCACCGACGCACGTTTCTGAAGTCCATGGGTGTGCTGGCCGGCACGGTCGGCACCGGCGGCCTGCTGGCCGCCTGCGGCGACGACGAGCCCACGGGCACCGAGCCGGCCACGGAGGCCGCCCAGCTCAACGTGATCCACGCGTCCCTGGAGACGCTGGCCGGCGAGGGCCGCCGGTTCGCGTTCGGCCTGACCACGCTGAGCAACGTGCCGGTGAAGGCCGCCGAGGCCACCGTGCGCGTGCGCACCATGGACGGCGCGCCGGTGGGCGAGCCGGCGAGCGCGGAGTTCCACGACGAGGGCGGCTCGCCGCTGGGCCTGTACGTGGCGCGCATCGACGTGCCGCAGGCCGGCACCTACGAGGTCGAGGTCAGCGCCGCCGAAGGCGTCGGCACCGTGGCGATCAGCGTGATCGCGCCGGAGGACTCCACTGTGCCGGTGCCCGGCCAGGCCGCGGTGGCGACGGCCACGCCGACGCACGCCGCGCCGCTGGGCGTCGCAGCGGTCTGCACCAACGAGCCCGGCTGCGGCATGCACGAGGTCAGCCTGGACCAGGCACTGGCCGACGGGCGCCCCGTCGCGCTGCTGTTCGCCACGCCCGCGTACTGCACCAGCGCCCTGTGCGCGCCGGCCGTGAACACGCTGGCCGAGGTGGGCGACGACCGCGACTGGGGCGACGTCGCGTTCGTGCACGTGGAGATCTTCTCCGACGAGGGCCAGACGGTGCTGCAGGCGGTGTCCGACTGGGGCCTGCGCAGCGAGCCGTGGTTCTTCACCATCGACCGCGACGGCAAGGTCGCCGACCGCATCGACGGCCCGCTGCTGGCCAGCGAGCTCACGCAACTCGTCGAAGCCGTCGCCTGACGGCCCGCCGGTCGCCAGCGGACCTCGCTTGCGGCGCTCACCACCTCGCAGATGTTCTGGGCAGAAAGATGTACGTCTTTCTGCCCAGGAGATGGTGCGTTGGTGCATCCGGTGACGACGACAGAGGCCCGTGAAGGCCTGACTTCGACGGTGCGCCGCTTCCGCGAGGAAGGCGTCCGAGCGGAACCAGTGATATTCGGCTCCCATCGCAAGCCCGAGGCGGTGGTCCTGCCGTACGAGGCGTACGAGGAACTCCGGGAGCTCGCCGAGGAGCTCATCGTGGCGCAACGGCTGCGGGAGCGCGACGCACGCGACAGCGGGGCACGCCGGTCGCTGCGTGACGTCGCCGGCCACTTCGGCATCGATCTCGACACCCTGTGAGCTTCTCGCGCGTCCGGTCACCGAGGACGCGGTCGCCGATGTTGAGGACTTGCGTCGCACTGATGAGCGTCTGCTGGTGGAGGCCCTGCGAATCGCCAAACGCGTCGACGAGCGCACCCTCGCCGGCAAGCAGCTCCGCTACTTCTCCAAGACCGGCGACCTGACGGATTGCTTTCGCGTCTACTTCGGCGCCGCGCACGGTGAGGACACGCACCGGATGGTGTTTCGGGAGCTCGACGATGGCGCCGAAGTCGTCGAGGTCGTGGTCCTCGCCGAGCGGGATGCAGACATCCCGTACCTGCTCGCGGCCCTTCGCCTTGGCCGGCTGGACGACCCACTGAGGCAAGCAGATGCGCGGCGACGGATCGCGAAGGCGCGCAGGAAGCGCGATTGAGTGCGGCGCGCCGCCGAGCTCAAGTGCTCCGGACGGCGGCGCGGATCGCGCGGACGGCGTCCGCGGGGTCGTCGGCCCCGGTGATCGCGCGCACCACCACGAACCGGCCGCCGCCGGCGGCCCGCACCTCGGGGATCGTCTCGACCCGCATGTCCCCCGTCACGAACCAGGGGCGGTCGGCGACGGCGGCGGCGTGGCGGACCGGATCCAGGCCGATGCCGGGCCGGCCCTCCTTGGTGGGCGTCGCCCACACCGGCCCGACCGCGAAGTAGTCGCAGTCGGAGTCCAGCGCGGCGTCGATCTCCTCGACGGCGTGCGTGGACAGGCCGACCAGCCGGTCCGCGCCCACGGCGCGTCGCCCCTCGCGCACCGGCGCGTCGTCCTGGCCCAGGTGCACGCCGTCGGCGTCCAGGTCCGCGGCGAACAGCGGCTCGTCGTTGAGCACGAACAGCGCGCCGTGGCGCAGCGCGGCGGCCCGGAAGATCGGCCCCGCCTCGAACAGGTCGTCCTCCAGCGCGTGCTTGTCGCGCAATTGCACGATGTCCACGCCGGCGGGCAGCACCGCGTCCAGGAAGCCGGCGAGGTCGCCGCCCCCGGCCGTGCGGTCACAGCACAGGTAGAGCCGGGCGTCGGCCAGGCGGCGGCGCCGCCACTGCCCGTCCCGCGTCACGAATCGTCCGGCTTGCGCGGGCGCGGCGCGCGCGGCGGCACCACGCCGACGTCCTCGCCGGACAGCCGCTCACCGCGGCCGTGGCTGCGCACGGCGCCGCGGTAGGCGTGCCAGGCCACCAGCACGGCGCCCGCGAGCACCGACAGCGCGATGAACGCGGTCAGCCAGCGCAGCAGCGCGCCGGCGTCCACGCCGCTGCGCAGCGTCTGCGCGACCGCCCCCACGAACGCGGCCATGCCGATCGCGGCCACCGCCTTGCGCAGCTGCTCGGTCAGGGCTTCGAAGTCGATCAGCCGCTGTTGCTCGCTCATGGCGCGCCAGGATATTCGGCCATGCCCTCGAACGGGCTCGATGCCTCGGCGTACAGCCGCTTGGGGATGCGCCCGGCGCCCCCGGCCAGCCGGCCGGCCTCCACGGCGTGGCGCATCGCCAGCGCCATCCGCGCCGGGTCCCGCGCCCGCGTCACCGCGGACGCCAGCAGCACGCCGTCGCAGCCGAGCTCCATCGCCAGTGCCGCGTCGCTCGCCGTGCCGATGCCGGCGTCCAGGACGATCGGCACCTCGGCCGCCTCCACGATGATGCGCAGGTTGTACGGGTTGCGGATCCCGGCGCCGCTGCCGATCGGCGAGCCCAGCGGCATCACCGCCGCGCAGCCCACGCGCTCCAGGCGCTTGGCGAGCACCGGGTCGTCGTTGGTGTAGGCCAGCACGGTGAAGCCGTCGTCGACGAGCTGCTCGGCGGCGTCCAGCAGCTCCACCGGGTCGGGCAGCAGCGTGCGGTCGTCGCCGATCACCTCCAGCTTCACCCAGTCCGTGCCCAGCGCCTCGCGGGCGAGCCTGGCGGTCAGGACGGCGTCGCGCGCGGTGTGGCAGCCGGCGGTGTTGGGCAGCACGCGGCAGCCGGCGCGCTCCAGCACGTCCAGCACGGAGCCGCGCGCCGCCGGGTCCACGCGCCGCATCGCCACCGTCGCCAGGTCCGCGCCGGAGGCGCGCAGCGCCTGCTCCAGCGCGTCCAGGCTGGCCGCGCCGCCGCTGCCCATGATGAGGCGCGAGCGCAGCGTCACGCCCGCGATCACGAACGCGTCGCCGCGTGCCGTGGCCTGCTCCGTGGCACTCATCCGCCCTGCACCGCCGTGAGGATCTCGACCTCGTCGCCGTCGTGCAGCTCGGCCGTGTGCCACTGCCCGCGGGGCAGCACGGTGCCGTTCAGCGCCAGGGCCACGCCGGCGCGGCCCGGGTCCAGGCCCAGGGCGCGCAGCGCGGCCGCAGGCACGGGCTGGTCGAGCTCGCGCGCCTCGCCGTTGACCAGCACGCGCGTCATGCCGCCACCACCCGGCCGAAGCGGCGCGCGTCGAACGCGGCCGCCGGTCCCTCCAGGCCGCCGCCGGACAGGCAGCCCGCCAGCGCGTCGGCCGTCGCGGGCGTCAGCAGGATGCCGTTGCGGTGATGCCCGGTGGCCGCCAGCAGGCCCTCCACGCCCGTGGGGCCGAGCAGCGGGCCGTTGTCCGGCGTCGCCGGCCGGAAGCTCACGACGACGTCCTCGAACGCCAGCTCGTCCACCCATGGCAACAGCTCCCGCGCCGCGCGCAGCAGCTCGTGCACCGCCCCCGCCGTCGGCGTCGCGTCGAAGCCCAGCTCCTCCATGGTGGCCCCGACGGCCACGCGCCCGTCCCGGCGCGGCACCACGTAGACCTCCACGCCGCGGATGTTGCGCCCGGCCAGCGCCCCGGCGGGCCCGCGCAGGTACACGATCTGGCCCTTCACCGGCCGCACCGGCAGCAGCCCGTCGGGGATCCCCGCGATGCCAGCCGACCACGCGCCCGCCGCCAGCACCACCTGCGGCGCCTCGACGGCCGCGCCGTCGGCAAGCTCCACGCCGGTCACCGCCGCGCCGTCGCGGCGCAGCGCCGTCACGGCCGAGCGGACCAGCCGCACGCCCGCGCGCTCGCACGCCGCGAGCAGCGCGCGCACCAGCAGCCGCCCGTCGACCTGGTGGTCGCCGTGGACCAGCAGCCCGCCGCGCACCGACGGCGCCAGGCCCGGCTCCAGCGCGCGGCACTCGCGCGAGGTGAGCCGGTCGGAGGCCAGGCCGAGCGAGGCCTGCAGCCGGCGCAGCTCCTCCAGCGCCTCCAGGTCGTCGCGGTCGCGCGCGACCACCAGCGTGCCCTCGGTGCGGTGGCCGGTGTCCATGCCGGAGACGTCCTCGAGCTCCGCGACAAACGCGGGGTAGCGCGCCGCCGAGGCCAGGTTCAGCGCGAGCAGCGCCTCCTCGCCCGGATGCACCTCCGTGACCGGCGCGAGCATCCCCGCGGCCGCCCAGGCGGCGCCGCCCCCGGGCTCCGGGTCGGCGACCACCACCGACAGCCCGCGCTGCGCCGCGCGCCAGGCCAGCGCCAGGCCGATGGGGCCGCCGCCGGCGACGGCGACGTCCGCGGCGTGCGCTGCGGTGGGCACTTCTGGCTCCCTTCGCCGGCATGACCCGGATCAGGTGGTGACGGTCGGAACCGCGCGGTTCCCTCTCAGCCCGCTGGACTCGCGGACTCCCGTGCTGGTACTCCCAGCATATGCGCCTCGCTACAGGGCGGGGTCGGCGAGGTTCAGGGAGGCGAGGCGCTGTTCGAGCCTGTCGATCTCGCCGGTGACGGCGGCGGCGTCGCGGGCGAGCCTCGCGTCGAACTGCGGGTACAGGATCTGGAAGCTGGTCTCGGCGGCGCCGATCTGCCAGCCCATCGCCTCGCAGAACTCCCCCAGCTCGAACTCCCACGTGAACAGCAGCTCGCGCCCGTCGTCGTGGACCCACTCGGTGAGGTAGCGGTTGGGCTTGCGCGCGTACTGCAGCAGCCCCTGGCGGTCCCGCTGGAGCAGGTGGAACCCCAGCCCCGCGAGCTCCGCGGCGAACCCGTCCGATCCGTTCGTGCCGGCCATGGGGCCGAAGCCTACCGTCGCGCCCCGCTCACCGTGTCCGCCGGACAGGGGCAGCCAGGGAGGAATGTCCGGTTGGCGGACATAGACTCGACCGGGATGGAACCCGGATCTCCGAGGACCGAGAGCCTGCGCGACGTGCTGGCCGGCCGCTACCGGCTGGACGCGCGCGTCGGGGCAGGCGGCATGGCCACGATCTACCGCGCCCGCGACCTCACGCTGGACCGCGACGTGGCCGTCAAAGTGCTGCACCCGCACCTGATGGACGACGACGGGCTGCGGGAGCGCTTCCGCACCGAGGCGCGGCACGCCGCCCGGCTGCTGCACCCCAACATCGTCAACGTGTTCGACACCGGCGACCGCGAAGATCCCGACGGGCTGCCCGCGGGCTCCCCCGCGAACCTGCCCTGGATCGTCATGGAGTACGTGGACGGGCCGTCCCTGCGCGACGTGCTGCGCGAGCGCGAGCGCCTGTCCCCGCGCGAGGCGCTGTCCATCACCGAGCCCGTCGCCCGGGCGCTCGCCCGCGCGCACGGCGGCGGCGTGGTGCACCGCGACATCAAGCCGGAGAACGTGCTGATCGCCGCCGACGGCACCCCCAAGGTCGCCGACTTCGGCATCGCGCGGGCGCTGGCCGAGACCAGCCACACGCAGACCGGCACGCTCATCGGCAGCGTGCACTACATGGCCCCGGAGCTCGTCAGCGGCAAGCCGGCGACCGCGGCCACCGACCAGTACGGCCTCGGCGTGCTCCTCTACGAGCTGCTCACCGGCACGCAGCCGCTGCCGGCGGAGTCGCCCATGGCGATCGCGCTGCGCCACGCCCAGGAGGCGATCCCGCCGCCGAGCGCGGTCAACCCCGAGGTGCCCGCCGCCCTGGACGCCGTGGTGGCGCGGGCCACCGCGCACGCCGCCGAGGACCGCTTCCCGGACATGGAGTCCTTCGCCGCCGCGCTGCGCGCCGCCGTGCCGGACGGGCCGGAGCCCGTGGTGGTGCACCGGCCCGTCCGGCACGGCGGCGCGCAGCGCGGCGGCGAAGGACTCCATG
>DATMKC010000289.1:0-5201 GCA_035553555.1 Egibacteraceae bacterium
GAGGCGGCACCGCCGCCGGCGTTTCGGAACGGTCGTGAGACGTCATCTGCTTGCTCATCAGGGTGTCCCTTCTCGAGCGCCCGCATCAAGCGGCGCACTCGTATCAGGACCAGGCCCTTACACAAACGATCTGACACGCCCCCGACGTGGCGAGGCACCGTCGCTGGAACCGGAACACCGTCCAATGGCAATCCCGAAGGTACTGCGCGAACCCCGGCAAGAGCGACACGACGGTGTCCATGTGCATCAGTACATCCGGCTCTAGATCGGGACCACCAGGCTTCGTCAGGTCGGCCCATTCCTTGTCTAACTCTTGGTCTCCGACTTTGCGGCTTTCTGCACGTTCAATGTGACGACGCAGCGCCTCCTTACCGGAACTGCCGACGACCAGCCGGATCATCGTTGCCCGCATGACCTCCTGGTCGCCGCGCGTGCCTTCGGTGCGCAAGTGTTGCAACGCAATCCAGGCAGCCAGACTCAGCCGTGCCTCGCCCTGCAACGGCCATTGACCATCGAGGAGCGCGCGGTGCGCTGTAGCAGCGCCGTCCTCAACCTCCCCAAAGGCTTCCTCGAAGGCATCCGACACGGAGCCGTCCGAAAGCCGCACGCTGTAGAAGTCCTTGATAACCGATGCGTCGTTCACGGAGAGATCCACAGCCTCCCGTCCCGGCACACCAACCCGCCGGACTGTGCCGGCCTCATCAGCGAAGGCCCGCAAATAGAACTTCGAAACAGTGTGTTGTCGCTTCCGGCGCTTGACCATCGTTGCCATGCCTCCAGCAACCTCGGAATAGGCAGCCACATAGGGACCGCCCTCTGACGGAGCCGAGGAAGTCCCCGTGTATCCATCGTTATACGGACCCAGGAAGGCTCTCGGCGAAGCAAGCCAAGCGGTGGCCGACGGCGTAAGTAGGCCTAGCTCGGGTAACTGCGCGTGCCTCGGTGACGATAGAGCGTCGCCTGCTCGGGTTCTCCTAGCCGGTCGCTGGCCTCGGCCAGGGCGTGCAGAAGGAGGCGATGGCGTTCGGTGGCGTGGATGCGTGGCGGGTGGGCCCATTCGGCGTCGGGCTGGTCGAGCAGGAGCGGTCCTCGGTACAGCATGAGCGCGCGGGTGCCATGCTCGATGGCCGCGCCGGGGTCGCTGCGTGCGAGGCGGATCGCTTCCGCGCTGAGGTGCAGGAACTCGGTGAGGTCAATGCGCACGGGCTGGGTGTAGCGGACGAGGTTGTTGCGGCGGGGGTCGCGGCCGACGAGCGGGCCGGTGTGACGGCGCAACCGGTACAGGACGTTGCGGAGTCGTTGCTGGCCGACCCAGGGCGGGTCGTCGGGCCACAGGTGCGCGACGAGGCGGTCGCGGTGGATCACGCCGTCGTGCAGGGCGAGCAGCTGGACGACGGCGGCGCCTTGGCCGGCGGGCGGGGTGAGGTCACGCTCGCCGTGCCACACGTCGAAGTGGCCGAGGACGTTGACCAGCACCCGTGTCCCCGGCTCGTTGTCGGGCGCGGCGGTCATGGCAGGTCGAGGAACAGTTCGCCGGACAGTCCCGCGCCGAGCGCGAAGCCAAGTTTGAAGCGGTCCTCGGCCCACAGCTGGGCGGCGAGCTGGTGGTGTTCCTCCCAGGCCAGCAGGTCGGCGCGCAGGCCGGGCGGGGTGCCGTCGGGGATGGCGAACGGCTCACCGTGCGGTTCGCGGTAGCCGGGCAGGCCGGAGTCGACCAGGTCGCGCAGCGCCATCACGGCGCGTTCAGTTGAGGGCAGCGCGGCGATGATGCGGGCGCGTCTTTGGGCTAGGGCTTCCAGGCGCGCGTCGTTAGGCTGGGACACGTCAATCCCTCCAGTGCAGGGGTTGGCCACGCCCCGGGACCGTTGGCGCGGTCGCCGGGGCACTTCGCTGTGCTGACCCCGCATCGGGCCGTCACAGCCGGACGCGAGGAGCGGGCAGGAGGCCAGGACGACGCGGTCGTGTCAAGGCACGCTCAAGCACTCGCCACACCACCTGTCAGAAGCCACCCGGGGTTGCTAACCGGGTGTGCGCGACAGGCGTGGACGGTCCGGCTTGTGCGCTGCGCTGAGGCGACTGCCAGCGGAAATGTCTTCTCACTAGTGAGTCGGACTTCTCCGACCCCGCCGGTTCGGCCGCCTGACCAGCGGTTTCGCGGCCTGCCGGTGGCTGGAACCACCGTCGCCCCTAGCGTCGGGCCTAGCGTCGCCCCTAACGTCGCCCCCCGAAGCGCGCATGACGCGGGCGAGCCGACGGCTCGCACGGCGACCGTGGCGAAGCGCTGCGGCCGTTGGTGCGGGCAGGACGCTTCCGGGAGCGTTGCCCGGGCGCGTTGTGGGCCGCGCTGGGCCACGATCACCAGCGGGCGGCGCACATGATTCGGTACGGGCCGACGGGGCGGTCTGGGGCGACCTGGGTGCGGCGCATCGAGCGGCCTGCGTGCCGCGCGAGGAAGCTGGTGGAGGCACCGGCGCGTCGGTGGGAAAAGCGGCAGTCTCCACGAGGACGAGTAAGCGCAGGCGCGTGGACCCGAGAGGATTGATCAAGACAGAGCAGCGGAACGGAAGCTGAACGAGCAGTGGTGGAGCAAGATCCAAGGTCTACATGGGCGTCGTGGAATGGGACGGCGTCGACTACCCCGGCTCCCACGACCCGCTGATCGACCGCGCCACATTCCAACAAGTCCAATCGCTGCTGGAGGCCCGGTCGGTGAGAGGCACGCGGGAGCGCAAGCACCACCACTACCTCAAAGGCCTGCTGCACTGCGGCGTCTGCGGACGCCGCCTGTCCGTGCAGCATTCCAAGGGCCGCTACCTGTACTTCTTCTGCCTCGGCCAGAAAAACGGCGGCGACGTGATGTGCCGTGAGCGCTACGTCGCCGCCGACCGCGTCGAAGACGAAGTCGCCGCGCTGTACGAGCGGCTGCAACTGCCCGCCCGCGTCATTGAACGCCTCCGCAAGGGACTCGAGGCCGAGTTCGCCGCGCGTGAACAGCGCAGCGCCGCCGAACGCGAATACCAGTCCAAGCGCCTGGCCAAGATCGACGCGCAGCGCCGCAAGCTGCTCGACGCCTACTACGCCAACGCCATCGACGTCGCCACACTGAAAGCCGAACAGGACCGGCTCGGCCGCGACGCCCAGCACGTCCAGGATCGCCTCGCCGCGCTGGACGCCAACCTGGAGGAAGCGCGGCAAGTGCTGGACACGGCGATCGCGTTCGCGGCCGACTGCGCCACCGCCTACGCCAAAGCCAGCGACACCACCCGCAAGCGGTTCAACGACGCGGTATTCACACGCATCGACGTGCGCGACGGCCACGTCACCGGTTGGGAGGCCCGCCCGCTCTACGCAGAGCTGTTCGACGGGCCGGGGTTCGAATACGGAAGTCTTGTGGAGCTGAGGGGAATCGAACCCCTGGCCTCCTCGATGCGACCGAGGCGCTCTACCAACTGAGCTACAGCCCCGCGTGGGGACGGCGGCGATGGTAGCAGGCGCCGCCTACTGGCGCAGATTGCGGGCGTGGTCCTCGAGCGCCTCCCGCAGCCGCGCCTGCACCAGTGCGGTGGTGAGATCCCCGCGCGTCCGCTCGATGATCGAGCGCGCCACGTCGGTCGAGCGCCGCAGCCCGCCGGTGATGCCGTCGGGGTAGTCGATCGTCACGAGCATCGCGTGGATCGCGTCCATCGACCCCAGCAGGCCCTCGCAGCGCTCCAGCCTCCCGGCGCGCAGCTCGTCCAGCAGATGCCGGCGCAGCTCCCCCACCGCCTCGGCGGCGCCGTTCAGCCAGGCGCTGTCCTGCACGCCCAGCTCATCCGGCGTGGGCAGCGGCTCCTCGTTCACCAGCGCCAGCGTGATGCGCCCCTCGGCGTACTCCTTGGCGGCGTCGTCCACCGCCCCGGACCAGCGCACCGCCGGCTGGTCGGCGCTGGCCGCCTCGGCCGCGCGCAGCGCCGCCTCGGACTGCGCGAGCAGCGCCTGGGCGTCGTCGCGTTCGCCGCGGTGGACCGCGCGGATCGCGTTGGCGGCGAAGCGGATGGCCTTGCGCGCCTCGGGCAGCGCGGCCTCGCGGGCGGCGTGCTTGGCGGCCAGCCGGGCGTCGATGTCGTCGCGCAGGCGCGACAGGTCGGCGGGCATCGCGGCGGGGCTCAGTACCGCCCGTGGCCGACGGCGCGCGAGTCGCGCTCGTGGGCGACCGGCGCCATCTGCCGCACCGGCAGGCGGCGAACCTTCTGCGTTGCCTGCATGCGCCGCACGTTGACCTGCACCAGCAGGCCGACGTAGCCGAGGAGGGCGACCACGCTCAGCAGGAACAGCGTCCGGAAGAGGCCGCCGCCCAGGATCGCGAGCAGCCCCGTGAACGGCACGGCGCCCGCCAGGCGCAGCAGGATCGCCTTGCGCCGCTCCACGGCGGAGGAGGAGCGCCCGGCGCGGGCGACCCGCGCGGGACGTTCGAGGACCATCACATAGCGTCCCGGCACGTTGGCCGGCCCACCGGAGGTCTTTGGTGCGAGCATGCCCAAGCTGCGCTCGAAGAGGTCGACGGAATGGATGGGGGATGACTCACGGCGCGCGCGCACCGCAGCAGGCACGAGTATCGAGGCCCACAGACCACCGAGCAATACGACGACCGCTACGCCCATCGAGTCCGCACCGTAACACCACGATGAATGGATTCGGTGGAACCGGTGACTGCCACCGGGCCCCGTACCCACGCGCTCGTTCAGAGGCTATCAGCCCCGCGCGGCGTGATCACCTCCGCCGAGCTGGTCCACCGCGTGCGCGAGCACGGGCAGCACCACCTCCAGCGTCTCCACGGCGCCCTTGGGCGAGCCGGGCAGGTTCACCACCAGCGTGCCGGCGGCGACCCCCGCCACGGCCCGCGACAGCATCGCCATCGGCGTGATCGCAAGGGACGCCGCGCGCATCGCCTCCGCCAGGCCGGGCACCTCCCGGTCGATCACGTCGCGCGTGGCCTCCGGCGTCTCGTCCTTGGGGTGCAGCCCCGTGCCGCCGGAGGTCAGCACCACGTCCGCCGTCGCGCACGCGTCGCGGATCGCCTGCGCCACGACGGCGCGGCCGTCCGGCACCACCACCACGTCGGCCACGTCCCAGCCGGCCTCGCGCAGCCGCCCGGCGACGGCGGGCCCGGCGTCGTCGGCGTAGACGCCGCCCGCCGCGCGCGTCGACACGGTGATGACGGC
>DATMKC010000290.1:0-4896 GCA_035553555.1 Egibacteraceae bacterium
GCCCATGCCGCGCAGGTCGTCGGCCACGCCCCGGCCCAGCCCGCGCTCGCCGCCCAGGACGTACACGCGCGCCCCGGCGGGCAGGGCGCGGCGCAGCTCCTTGCGCACCTGCGGCGACAGCTCCTGGCCGGGCGCGTTGAACAGCAGGGGCCCGACGCCCATGCCCAGCGCGCTGCCGGCCAGGGCGTCGGCGAAGTCGTCGGCGCGCGCGACCACGGCGTGCACCGCACCGGCTTCGCGGAACACCGCGCGCGACACCTGCGCCGCCTGCAGCACCGGGTCGGTGGCCCCGTCGTGCGAGCCCAGCCGCTCCGGCCCCGGTCCCGGGGCGAGGCTGTGGACGCGCAGCACGGGGAAGTACGGCTCGGCCTCCGGCGGCGGGATGCTCAAGTCCCGGCGCACCCAGCTCAGCGCCCGCGCGGCGTGCACGCGCCCCCAGCCCTGCGCGTCGGTGCGCCCCAGGCCGCCGTCGTGCGCCGAGCGCTCCAGGACCGACTCCACCTCGTCTGGCGAGAGCAGCGGGTTGACCGCGCGCATGAGGGCGACGACGCCGCTGACGTAGGGGGCGGCGAAGCTGGTGCCGCGCACGCGGGTCCAGTCGCCGCGGCGGGACGTGGTGAGCAGCATGTGGCTGGTGCTGTCGCCGCCGCCGGGGGCGACCAGGTCCACCCACGGGTTCGTGGCGCTGTAGGACGGCACGCGGCCGTCGACGTCGACGGCGCCGACCGCGATGACGCCGGGGCAGGAGGCCGGGACCTGGGCGGTCTCCGGGCCGCTGTTGCCCGCGGCGGCGATGACCACGACGCCTTCGCGGCGCGCTTCGTCGATGGCGCGCTCGTAGGCCTCCGGGCAGAACGCCTGGCGGCCGCCGACGGACAGGTTGACCACGTCCACCGGGCCGCTCGGGTGGTACGTCGCGTAGTGCAGCGCGGCCAGGATCGCGCTGTCGCTCGCGCCGTCGCAGCTTCCCGGCGTGGCCAGCGCGCTGACCGCCAGGTCGATGATGCCGACCTCCCAGGCCACCCCGGCCACGCCCATGCCGTTGTCCCCGGCCGCGCCGATGATGCCCGCGACCTGCGTGCCGTGGCCGATCTCGCAGGTGTCGTTGTCGACGCCCCGCGCGCGCGGGACCGGGGCGCCGCTGGACAGGTCCACCTGCTCCAGGACGTTGCCGGCGAGCTCGGCGTGGTTGCCGCGCACGCCGCTGTCGATCAGCGCGACGCGCACGTCCCGGCTGCCGACCGTGGTGTCCCACGCGCGCGGCGCCAGCGTCATGGTGTGGCTCCACTGCTCAGCGAACTGCGCGTCGTCCGGCACGCGCGCCCACGGGCGCAGGCGGTCGGGCTCCACGGCGCGCACGCCGGGCAGGCGGCGCAGCGCCAGCTCGGCCTCGCCGCGGCGCGCCGGCGGGACGCGCACCAGGTGCACGCTGTCGCTGATCGGCTCGGCGGAGCCGCCGAACGGCGCCACCGTCGAGCCGAGCGCCACGTCGGCGTCCAGGGTGACCAGGAGCCTGCCCGGCAGCGCGTCGCCACCGTCGTGGGTCGCGACGGGAGCGTGCCCGCCGGGTGCCCCGCCGGAGGCTTCCTGGCCCGCGGCGGCGGGCGCGGCGGCCGTCATGGCCGTGAGCAGGAACGCCAGCAGCGCCGCGCAGCGCACGGCAAGGACACGGTGGTGCGGGAACATCGACGTCATGCAGCGCTTCTCTTCGGCGGACGTGGCTTGGACGCCCCGGATGCCGGACTCGTTACGCCTCGACCGGCTCGTCCGGAAGTCTTCGCGCCGTGGTGAGGAACGCCGTGTGCGCGACCATGCGGTGGTCGGGCCGCACGGCCAGCCCGTCGACGTGCCAGCCGCGCACGAGCGTCTCGACGGTCTTGGCGAAGCCCCAGCGCGCGTCCGCGGTGAACGCCTCGTGCAGGCGCATCACCTGCGGCACGGTGGGCGTGTACGCCAGCACGATCCCGCCGGGGTGCAGCGCCTCGGCGGCGGCCTTGAGGACCTCCCACGGCTCCAGCAGGTCCAGGACCACGCGCTCGCAGCGCACGCCGGCCAGGCCCTCGACGACGTCGCCGCGGCGCAGCTCCCAGTTGGCCGGCCGCCCGCCGAAGCGCTCGATCACGTTGCGCTCGGCGATGTCGGCGTGGTCGTCGCGCAGCTCGAAGCTGATCACGCGCCCCTCCGGCCCCACCGCGCGCAGCAGCGCGCTGGTGAGCGCGCCGGACCCGGCGCCGGCCTCCGCCACGGTGACGCCGGGCATCACGTCGGCCAGCGCCACGATCATCGCCTGGTCCTTGGGGTAGACCACCTGCGCGCCGCGCGGCGCCTTGACCGTCCAGTCCCCGGAGGTGGGCCGCAGGACCAGCAGGGTGCTGCCCTTGCTGCTGCGGACCCTGCTGCCCTCGGCACGGCCCAGGATGTCGTCGTGGTGGACGATGCCGCCGTGGAAGTGCCAGTCCTTGCCGGGCTCCAGCACCACGAAGTAGCGGCGCTCCTTGCGGTCGACCAGCAGCACCTTCTCACCGGGCGACAGCGGGTCGGGATGGCCGGGCCTGCGCGGGGCGGTCACCGCGCGGCCTTCTGCACGACCTGCAGGATGCGCCCGCGCGTCCGGCAGAACGCGCACAGGACCGGCTCGGTACCCGCGGCTTCCTGGCGCGGCGGGGTGGTGGTGGGCATGCCGCACTCGGCGCAGTCGACCAGGCGGTGGCCCTCCGGGTCGCCGTCCGGGAACAGTTGCGGGCGCGCGCGCTCCAGGAAGCCGAACAGGAACTGGCCCTTGGTGCCGGGCGAGTGGCGCTCCAGCTCGTTCAGCGCGTCCTTGTAGCGCAGCACCGTGTTGCCCTCCACCATCGGGCACTCCTCGACCACGTAGTCGATGCCCTTGATGACGCAGTAGGCGGCCATCTCCCGCTCGCCCAGGCGGTACAGCGGCTTGACCTTCTTCGCCATGGTCTCGCTCCGCGGCAGGCACGGGGACTGGCGCGCCATGAACGGCGTCTGCCAGCGCAGCACGTTGCCGAGCAGCTGCGCCGCCTCGTCGTCCAGGTTGTGGCCCGTCGCCATGACGTCGTAGCCGTGCTCGAGCGCGACCTTGTTGAAGGCGTAGCGCTTGGACAGCCCGCACACCCCGCAGGAGGAGCGGCCCTTGAGGCCGGTGGCCTGCGGGATGTCGTAGCCGTACTCCCCCGCCAGGTCCACCAGGTGCAGCGTGGCGCCGCGCGCCTCGGCGTAGTCCCGCACGATCTTCTCGGAGTTGTCCGAGTAGCTGCCGATGCCCAGGCCCAGGTACATGCCGTCCGCGCGGTAGCCCATGTCCAGCAGCACGTCCCACAGCGCCAGCGAGTCCTTGCCTCCGCTGACCGCGACGAGGATGCGGTCGTCGTAGCTCATCATGTCGTAGCGGCGGACCGCGTCGCGGACCTGCGCGCGCACGTGGTCGGTGAAGCAGTCGGCGCAGTAGGCGGCGCGGTGGCGCGCGATCTCGATGATGGACGGCGCCTTGCAGTGCGTGCACTTGGCGGGCCCGGCGCCGCCGGAGATCACCGGCCGCACCTCCACCCGCGCGTCGTCGGGCAGCACGTGGTCCTTGGTCACCAGCGTGCCGTCGTGGATCACCAGCACCGTCTCCGGGTTGATGTCCAGGGTCGCCAGCATCTGGTGCACCGACACGGGGCCGGGCACGTCGACGAGGCGTTCGGGGTTGCGCAGCTTGACCTTCATGGCGCCCTGAAGGCTAGCGCGCGCGAAGCCCCGCTCCCCCGCTGGGCCGGTCCGGGTCGTGTCAGCCCGCCCGGCCGTGCACGCACAGCGCCTCGGCGGACAGCGTGACGGACCCGTCCTCGCCGGCGTGTGCGCGCAGCGCGTCGACGACGGCGTCCCACGCCTCGATGCGACGCGCCTCCGGCAGGCTCGCGAGCGCGAGCTGGATGCCCGGGCCCGCCACCTCACCGATGTAGCGGGCGAACTCCTCGGCGTCGGGGAACGTGACCTGGCCGACCACCGCTTCCACGGCGACGTCGGTGAAGCCGGCCTCGCGCACGAGGCCCTCCAGGCGCGCCGGGTCGGCAAGCGAGAAGATCCCGGGTGTGCCCGGCGGCGGCGGCTCCACCTGCAGCTCGCGCAGCAGGGTCAACATGGGGACGGCGATCATCGGGACGCGGTCGGGCGAACTCCACACCGCACAGGCCATGCGGCCGCCGGGGCGAAGCGCCCGGCGCATGGACGCGAGCATCGCGTCAGGCTCCGCGACGAGCATGAGCGTGAAGCGGGACAGGGCGACGTCGAACTCGCCGTCCAGCCCGAGCTGGTCCCCCGCGGCCTCGCGGAACTCCACGTTGTCCAACCCGGCGTCCTGCGCGCGGTCACGGGCGATCTGCAGCATCTGCCCGGACAGGTCCGTCGCCAGCACGCGCCCGCCTGGCGCGCAGGCACGCGCGGCGGTCAGCGCCGGTTCGCCGATGCCCGTGCCGACGTCGAGCACCTGATCCCCGGGCGCGACCTCCGCCAGCGAGACCAGCCGGTCGGTCACCGGCCGGGCGGCCTCCTCGATGACCGGCCACCAGCGCCGCCATGCGTCGGCTGCGCCATCCCACATCTGGCGTTGCGCCTCGTGAAACTCCGCCGGATCGATCGTGGCCGTCATGGTGTCCACCCCCTGGATTGTCCCGGCCGGCGCCGCCACCGGCAGGCCGTCGCGGCCTGAGCCGATCCTACGGTGTGTGCGGGCCCGCGTGTGCGGCGGGGCCGGGCGGCCCGGGGTGTGTCGACTGGGTCATCCTGACATTGGTGCAGTCGACACACCCCCGGTTTCTGCAGGCGAACGCCTAGGCTTGGGATCATGAGCACGATGCGGGCACTGCAACTGCAGCTCCAGCCGCTGCGGGCGGCCTACGC
>DATMKC010000291.1:0-7674 GCA_035553555.1 Egibacteraceae bacterium
CCGCCGGCAGCGCCGCCACGCCGAGGTCGGCCACGGCCGCACGCAGCACGCGCAGCGCGAGGCCTTCCGGCATTGCCGCCAGGCGGGCGACCGGCAGCGCGACCACCGCGCCCCAGCGGCGCCCGACACGGCCCAGCTCGCGCTCCGCCAGCACGTCCAGCGCGTGGCTCTCCCGCCCGGCGTGGGCGGCGAAGCGCGTGAGCGCGCCGACCACGTCGCCGCCCTCGCCGGTCAGCCGCGCCAGCGCGGGCAGCGCCTCGCGGCGGGCCCGGGCGCGCCGCTGGGACGGGTCGAGATTGGTCGGGTCCTCCACCCAGCGCAGCCCGGCCTCCGGCAGCACGGCGCGCACGTCCGCCCGGCGCATCCGCAGCAGCGGGCGCACCAGCCGCAGGCCGGACTCGTCGGTGCGGTCGGCGGCCATGCCGGCCGCCCCGGGCAGGCCCGCGCCGCGGGCCAGGTTGAGCAGCACGGTCTCGGCCTGGTCGTCGGCGGTGTGGCCGGCCAGCACGGCGCGCGCGCCCGCCTCACGGCAGGTCCGGCGGAACGCGGCGTAGCGGGCCGACCGCGCGGCCGCCTCGGGCCCGGACGCGCCGGAGCGCAGATCGACGGTCACTTCCACGGCGCGGAACGGCAGGCCGAGCCGGTCCGCCGCCTCGGCGGCGCAGGCGGCGTCCGCGGCGTCGTCGCGCAGGCCGTGCCGCACGTGCAGGACGGCGGCGTCCAGGTCCGGCCGGGCGCGGCGCACCAGCAGCGCCAGCGCGACCGAGTCGGCGCCACCGGAAACGGCCAGCAGCACGCGCGCGCCCGGCTCCAGGCAGGCGTCCAGCACCCGCCGCGCCTCGCCGGCCAGGCGTTCCGCAGACGCGCCCGGCGGCAGCGCGCCGTCCGGTCCCAGTGCGCTCACGCCGTCCCGGCTCCGCCCGTCCCGGCGGCGGGGGCGGCCACGACCCGCGCCGCCCAGGCATCCGGATCGTCGATCTCATCGGGCGTGGGCACGTTGGCGGAGGACGCCCACACGCGGTTGAACACGTCCCGTCCGTGGCGCTCGGCGACGGTCAGGATGAACGCCTCGCCCGCCCGGTACTGCTCGGCCTTCATGGACAGCCCGATCGCCTTCTGCACCACCTGGTTGAGTGCCTGCCCGCGGCGGCGGTTGAGGACCTCCCGCACGCGCGCCGGGTCGGGCGCGTCCCGGCCCTCCGTGGCGGCCAGCTCCGCGCCCCAGTCCATCACCACGTTGCCGTGCCCCTCGAACAGCGACATGAGCGCCTGCGCGCGGCCGATGACCTCCACCTGGCGCTGGGTCAGCAGCAGCTCCAGCAGGCCCCGGGGCTCCAGCAGGCGCGCGGGGTCGCGCAGCAGCTCCGGCAGGCGCCCGGCGATCTCCCGCAAGCGCTCCGGGTCGAAGTCGACATCGTCCAGGTACTCCTCCAACAGGCCGCGCAGCAGCGGCCGGGCCCACGGCACCGCCTCGAACTGCAGCCGGTGGGCGATCTCGTGCAGGCACACGCCCAGGCGGAACTCCGCGACGCTCACGCCGGAGCCGGGCAGGTGGGACGCCTCCAGCTCCAGCAGGTTGGGGCCGACCAGGATCAGGCGCCCCCCGCCCCCGTCGCCGGGCGAGCCGTCGCGCCAGCCGGGCCCGAACACCTCGTACTGGCCCAGCACGCGCGTGGACAGGTAGCCGAACACCGCGCCGATCTGCAGGGCCATGCCCTGGCGCGCGAGGGCGCGCTGGCCGCGGGCGCGGCGGCGCAGCAGCTTGTCCGCCAGCGGGTCGGTGAGCTCCGCCAGGGCGTCGAGGTTCGCGCGGATCCAGGCACGCCGGCCCATGACGTGCGCGCGCGCCGGCGGCAGGTGCTCGCCCAGGCCGGCCGCGCGGCGGGCCAGGCCGTCCGCGGTGGCGACGGTGGCGTCCAGGTCGCGGCGCAGCGCGGCGACCGTCCGGCGGTCCGCGGGCTGACGGGGCGCCAGGGGGCCGGACGCGACCGACCAGGCGAGCCGTGCCGCGAGGTCCCAGTCAGCCAGTGTCGCTCGCGGGTCCCTCGCCACTGGAGCGCCTCCTGTCGCCGCTACCTCTTGCGCGCGGCCTTGGCCTTGCGCTCCTTGGCGAAGCGCGGCTGGAAGACCAGGTAGGACAGCATTACCCACAGCGTCAGCACCAACCCGCCGATCAGCAGGGGCCAGCCGAACCAGGGGAACACCGGCGGCTGCTCGTACTCCGGCGGGAAGAACTCACGCGCCGTGTCCGACTGGGAGCCGACCTCGTCGATGGAGGGCAGCTCGTGGCGGACCGGCCCGTGGTCGCCCTCCTCCACCGCCGCGACCGGACCGGCCAGGCCGGCGACAGCGAGCACCGCCAGCAGGACGACGCCGAGCAGGCGCTTGGACATGCGGACCTCCGTGAACAGCCGGACCGGTACGGCGGGCAGTGTAGCGGCAGTGCCGCCGAGCGACCCAACCGCTGGACGGGACGGGGTCATCCTCGCTCGGCGGGAACCCCTCTTCAGCGCTCGCTCGGACGACCCCGTCCCGTCCTGCGAGCCGAGTTCATTCGGCCGCTTCCTGGTCGGCTGCGTCGCGCGTCTGCACCGCCTCGGCGACCGCCTCGCGCAGATCGATGGCGTACTCCACCAGGTCCGCGCGCTGCTCGGCGATCGCGCGCGTGGCCACCTCGATCTCGTCGATGCGCACCAGCGCGTCGATCAGGTTGGCGTCCGACAGCAGCCGGTTGCGGCCGGCGGCCGCGGCGCGCGCGATGCGCGCGGCGCCCTCGGCCCGCGCGTCGCCGTCGTCGGGCTCCGACGAGCCCGGTTGCCTAGCCATGCCTGGTCCGCCATTCCTCGCGCGACGTTCATGGCGCGCCGCACTCGCTGCCCGACTCAATTCGCCGCGTCCGGCACCTACCCCTGCGAACGCGTGCGAATCCTCACACTTTCGGCCCGCGCCCCGGCGGAGGCGGCGCACCGTCGCTCGCGCCGTCGCGGTGTAGCTTCCTTGGCCGATCCGGTCCGCGGCGTCACGGCGCGGGCGAGCACCCGACCCTGGCAGGCGTCCTTGAGGAGGGACCATGTACTCGACCGCGCAGAAGGCCTTGGCGGAGTTCGTCGGCACGTTCGCGCTGATCTTCGTGGGCGTGGGCGCGATCTTCGTCACGACCCTGGACGGCAGCGGGGCCAATCTCACGACCGTGGCGCTGGGCCACGGCCTGGCGATCGCCGTCATGGTGAGCGCCCTGGCGCACGTGTCCGGCGCGCACTTCAACCCCGCGGTCACCGCGGCCGCGCTGGCCACGCGCAAGATCTCCGTGCGTGAGGGCGCGGTGTACCTGGCCGCCCAGCTCGCCGGCGGCACGGCCGCGGCGGCGATCGCCATGGCGGCGCTGCCCGGCGGCGGCGACGCCGTGGCCGGCGGCACGCCGGTGCTGAACCTGGACCAGATCTCCGTGGGCCAGGGCGTGCTGATCGAGATCGTGCTGACGTTCTTCCTGGTCTGGGTGATCTTCGGCACCGCCATGGACCCGCGCGGCGCGTTCCGCCAGATCGCCGGCATGGCGATCGGCTTCACGGTGCTGCTGGACATCACCATGGGCGGGCCGCTGACCGGCGCGGCGATGAACCCGGCACGCGCCTTCGGCCCCGCGCTGGTCTCCGGCACCTGGGACCACCACTGGGTCTACTGGGTCGCGCCGGTCATCGGCGGCCTGCTGGCCGGCCTGCTGTACGACCTGGTGATCCTGCGCGGCCGCGAGGAGGCCGGCCCCGGCGGCGCGGCCGCGGCCGCCGACGCCGACGGCTAGCCCGCGACCGCGCGGCGGCTCGCGCGTGGGGTCGGCGGCCCGCGGGTACGCCCGGCCCCATGCGACCTGTCGATCTCAGCGTGTCCGAGGCCGTCCGCGTCCCGTCGGGCGGCGCCACCTTGGACGGCGACCTCGTCGTGCCGTCGGATGCCTCCGGCATCGTGCTGTTCGCCCACGGCAGCGGCTCGGGGCGGCGCAGCCCGCGCAACCGCATGGTGGCCGAGGCGCTCCACGTCGCCGGGCTCGGCACGCTGCTGGTGGACCTGCTCACCGCCGAGGAGGCGCTTGCCGACGCGCGCGGCGCCCGCAACCGCTTCGACATCCCGCTGCTGGCCGCGCGCCTCGCGGACGCGGCCGCCTGGCTGGCCGGCGACGAGCGCACCGCCGCGCTGCCCGCCGGCTGCTTCGGGGCCAGCACGGGCGCCGCCGCCGCGCTGGTCGCGGCCGCCGCGGCGCCGGACCGCTTCGGCGCGGTGGTGTCGAGGGGCGGCAGGCCCGATCTGGCGGGCGACCACCTGGAGGCGGTGCGGACCCCGGTGCTGCTGCTGGTGGGAGGACAGGACACGCAGGTCCTCCAGCTCAATCGCGAGGCCGCCGCCCGCCTGGCCGGCGAGCACGAGCTCGTGGTGATCCCCGGCGCCGGCCACCTGTTCGAGGAGCCCGGCGCCCTGGAGCAGGTGTCCAGCCTGGCGGCGAAGTGGTTCCTCCGTCGCCTGCCTCAGACCGCCACGCGCAGCGAGCGGTAGCCGCGGAACTGGAACGTGGGGCGCGGCTGGGGCTCCTCGGCCAGCGCCATGCGCGGGAAGCGCCCCAGCAGCCGCGCCAGCCCCTCCTGCAGCTCCACGCGCGCCAGCGGCGCGCCCAGGCAGTAGTGGATCCCCGCGCCGAAGCCCACGTGGTTGTTGGGCTTGCGTCCCACGTCCACGCGGTCGGGCTCGGCGAAGGCCGCCGGGTCCCGATTCGCCGCACCGAGCAGCAGGCCCACGACCTCGCCCGCGGCCAGCGCCTGACCGCCCACCTCGACGTCCTCCAGGGCCGTGCGCGTGAACAGCGACAGCGGCGAGTCGTAGCGGATCAGCTCCTCCACCGCGGTGGGCGCGAGCGAGGGATCGGCCGCCAGGCGCGCCATCTGCTCGGGGTGGCGCAGCAGCGCCAGCACGCCGTTGGCCATGACGTTCACGGAAGCCTCGTGGCCGGCGTTGAGCAGCAGCACCGCCGTGGCCACCAGCTCGTCCTCGGTCAGGCGGTCACCCTCGTCGGTGAGCTGGACCAGGGCGCTGAACAGGTCCGGCCCTGGTTCCCGCCGACGCGCCGCGATCAGCTCGCGCAGGTAGCCGCCGAACTCCCGCGCCGCGCGCACGGCGCGCTCGTCCGCGCCCCGCTGGGGCTCCAGCTCGTACAGCGAGACGATGTCGCCGGACCACGGGCGCAGCAGGTGGCGGTCCGAGTCCGGGAAGCCGAGCAGCTCGGCGATCACCGCCACGGGCAGCGGCTCGGCCAGCTCCGCGACCAGGTCGCCGCCGCCGCGCTCCGCGATGGGGTCCAGCAGGGCGTCCACCAGGCCGCCGATGTGCGCGCGCAGCGCCTCCACCCGGCGCGGCGTGAACTCTCTGGCCACCAGCCCGCGCAGGCGGGTGTGGTCGGGCGGCTCCATCTCCAGCATCGAGTGGACGTTGACCAGGTTCCATGGCGCGTAGAAGTCCTGCGGCGTGCGCGGCTCGAACACGCGGCCCAGGCGACGATCGCGGAAGACGGCGTCCACCTCGGCGTGGCGGGCCACCAGCCACATGCCGCCGCGCTCGTGGCGCACCAGCCCCGGCTCCCGCCGCAGCCGCGCGTACACCGGGTAGGGGTCGCGGACGAACGCGGGGTCTGCGGGGTCGAACGGGACCATCCGGGATTCCTCGGGCATGCGGCGGACCGGGTCTTCCCGCAAGGCTACGTGGCCCGTAGCGTGTGCGCGCCAGGGTCGGCCGCGGGGACGGCCGGAGGGGACGAAGTGGGGAGCAGCATCGCCGGGCCCGTGGGAGGCCGGCGCGTCATCGGCTACGACGCCACGGTGGGCGCCGCCGTGGGCCTGTGGCTGCGCACGGGGACCATCGACATGGACGCGCTCGCGCGCCGCATGGCGGTCAGCCGCGCCACGCTCTACCGGGTCGTGCCCGGCCGCGACCGGCTGCTCGGCGACGTGCTGTGGCGCCAGGCAGGCGTGCTGTTCGCCCGTGCCCGCCGGGACGCCCGGGGGGCAGGCGCGGACCGCGTGCTGGACGTCCTGCGCCGCTTCGGCGAGGACATCGTGAGCGCGCAGCCGTTCCGCCAGTTCATCCGCGCCGAGCCCGACACCGCCATCCGAGTGCTGTTCACGCCCGCGGGCGCCGTGCACGAGCGCTTCGTGGCGCTGAACCGGGACCTTCTGGCGGAGGAGGCGGCAGCCGGCACGCTGGTCCCGCCGTTCGATCTCGACGACCTGGCCTACGTCTTCGTCCGCGTCTACGAGTCCATGTGGTACGCCGACCTGCTCGCCGGGCGAGAACCGAACCTGCGCGTCGCCGACTGCGCGGCGCGGGCCATGCTGCGGGCCGCCACGCCACCGGCCGACGGCTGAGACTGGCGTCTCACGCTGGGCCCGGGAGCTTCTCAGGGCGGCGCGACCGCCCTAAGGTCACCGTCGCCCTGCGTGGAGCGCAGGCGCGCGTCCCGGGGGATGGGACGGAGGCACTCACACGAGGTGGGAAAGCATGCTGAGACGATCCTGGGGACTTCTGGCCGTCGTGATGGCGCTGGCCGCGGTGGCGTTCGCCGCGCCGGCGGCGGCGACGCACCGACCCAACCATGGCGGCGGAGGCGATCCGAGCCCCTCGCCCAGCCCCACGGCCAATGGCGAGGACCCGATCCTGTTCGTCCACGGCTGGAACTCCAGCGGCACGGTGTGGACCACGATGATCGACCGCTTCAAGGCTGACGGCTACACCGACGGCCAGCTCTTCAACTGGTCCTACAACTACCGCCAGTCCAACGAGATCACCGCGCAGGAGGTCCTGGCCAAGATCCAGGACATCAAGACCCAGACCGGGGCGGCGAAGGTGGACGTCATCACCCACTCCATGGGCGGCCTGTCGTCCCGCTGGTGCGTCAAGTTCACCGGCTGCGACGGCAGCGTGGATGGCTGGGTGTCGCTGGGCGGGCCCAACCACGGCACGGACACGGCGAACTTCTGCTTCGACACGTCGTGCACCGAGATGCGGATCGGGTCGGACTTCCTCACCACGCTGAACGCGGGTGACGAGACACCCGGCAGCGCCACGCGCTGGCGCACCTGGTGGTCGCCGTGCGACAGCACCATCAACCCGGACAGCTCCGTGTCGCTGTCCGGCGCCACGAACACCAAGACCGCCTGCCTCAGCCACAGCGCCCTGTACGAGGACGCGACGGTGTACGGGCAGGTGCGCGACTTCGTCGGCGCGTAGCCCCGGCACGAACGATGGGCCCCGGCCAGGCGGCCGGGGCCCATCCGCGTCCGCGGGGCCGGCCGAGTCCGCCCCCGGCTGGCGGTCAGCCGGCCGAATCCGCCCCCGGCTGGCGGTCAGCCGGCCGAGTCCGCCAGGATGCCGGCGAGCTCGCGGGCCAGCGCCTTCTTGGCCTCGATGTCCATGCCGCGGCCGATCTGGATGCGCTGCGCCTGGGGGGAGCCCGCGCCGTGCAGCGACTCGGTGAGGTAGCCCACCGCGTTGCGGCCCAGCGTCAGGTTCTCGATCAGCCGGATGATGCGCATGCGCGCTTCCGTGGGCACGTCGGCGCGGCCGGCCAGGAGGCGCTCCACCAGGGGGCCGACCTCCTCGCTGCGCAGGTCCGCCTCGCTGGGCATGGTCGCGACC
>DATMKC010000292.1:0-2910 GCA_035553555.1 Egibacteraceae bacterium
GCCAGCGCGGCCCGCACCCCCTCGGTCACGGCCGGCGGGACCTCCACGGCGGCGAACAGCCGCAGTCTCTCCACGCTCATCGCTCCGACGCTACCCGCGCGGGGCACCCCGGCGCGGGCGACCCCGAGCCCCCCTGCCCGCCGCCTCGGTGCCTATGATTGACCCGTCCGCCGGCGGGGCGGGCGAGAAGCGGGGAGGAGCGGGGCCATGACCGCACAGAGAGGGCGTCCCGTCGTGGGCGCGATCGCCGGGCTGCTGCTGGGTGTGTTCCTGGCGCTGGACGCGGTGCTGCTGGGGCTGGTGCCCACCAACGCGGCGGTGCTGACCGTGCTGCCCGTCCTGGGGTTGGCCCTGGGCGTGGCCGTCGGCCTGACGGCGCCGTTCGGGCGCTTCCGGCGCGCGCGGCCCCCGGCCGAGGCAGAGGCGGCGGCCGAGGCCGAGGCGACGGAGCCGGCCCAGTGAGGCGCCTGGCGCTGCTCGGCGTCCTGACGTTCACGCTGACCGCCTGCGGCGGCCTCGGCACGGTGAACTTCGGCTCCACCATCGGCCCCGGCGGCGGCCTGGTCACCAGCGGTGACGGCAAGGCCACGGCGGAGATCCCGCCGGGGGCGCTGGACCAGGACACCGACGTCACGCTGGAGAGCGACGGCGACGGCGGCTACGTGCTCGGACCGGAGGACGCCGAGTTCGACGAGCCGGTGACCGTGTCCATCGACGGCGACGAGCCCGGCGAGCCCGTGCGCGTCGACGAGGACGGCACCGAGGAGCCGCTGGACGAGCCCACGATCCTCACCGGGCCGGGCGTGTTCACCAGCGGCGGCCTGGTGGACGAGCCCGGCACGATCCGCCGGGCGCCTGCCGCGGACGACGTCGCGCTGTCGCCGCGCTACCTCACCGTGCCCGTCGGCGCGCCGTTCACCGCGGAGGCGAGCGTCGCACGGCTGGCCGGCGACATGGACGCCGCACAGTGGCGCGAGTCGCTGGACGGCGTGACGGCGGCCGGTCAGGCGGGCGCCGTGGCGACCGGCCAGGAAGTCGTCTCGGCCCTGAAGGTGCCGGGAGCGTCGCTGGGCCTGGGCGGCGCGGTGGGCGGCGGTGGCCTGTCCACGCTGTTCGGCATCGTCCGGTTGGACTTCGTGTGCGAGCTCCCGGGACGCTGGGCCTTCGGCACCGACGTCCCGATGGCGGACGGCCGCACGATGCACTGGCGCACCGGCACGGTGGACTGCCTCGCGCAGGAGGACGAGGACAACTTCACCGAGATCTCCGGTGACCCGACGGTGACCGACCCGGACGATCCCCCGCCGCCGGCGGGGACGGGCGAGGTCACCACACCGGCAGCCACCGGGAACCCGATCGACCTGCTGCTGAAGGCGCCCGGCACCGTGGCCATGGCCGACAACAGCGTCGCCGTGCGGATCACGCCCACGGAGGTGGAGGCCGAGGTCGGCGGGGAGGGCTTCGAGGCCAAGCTGGACCTGTGGGACATCGGCCGCCACACCAAGGAGGGACAGCAGGCCCTGTTCACCGCCCGCGCCAAAGCCGACGGCGAGGTCGCGGTCGCGGTCGGCGGCGGCGTCAGCGCGCCGTACCCGCTCAAGCCAGGCGAGCCGATCTTCGGCCTGCCGCTGTGGTTCGACTGCCTCAAGGAAGGCACCGGCACGTTCGGCGCCACGATCTCGATCGACTACACGGGCACGGGCGGCGGCACCTACGAGGTGACGCACGTGCCGGGCAAGGTCACCTGCGCCCCGGACCCGAACCCCCGCCGCAACCTCACCATCGCCGATCCGGGCGTCTGGTACCCGGGCGGCCACGTCGGCGTCGACGGCACCAGCGTGCGCCTGCACCCGACCGTGTTCGTGGCGGCCCCGGGCGAGACGGTCACGGTCAACGTGGAGGTCGGCCTGCCGGGCGACCCCGCCCGTCCGTACCGGCGCAACGCGTCGGCCTCCGCGATCGTCGGCGAGGGCGACGCGGTGACGACCGAGGTCAACCGGATCTACGGCGGGTACGTGCCGTCCCCCGGCACCGTGCAGCTGCCGATCAGGTTCACCTGCGTGAAGGAGGGAGTGCAGGCCATCGGCACCCGGGTGTTCATCAACAGCGAGCACCAGACCCCCGAGGGCAAGCGCACCGGGGCGACCAGCCCCGAGTACGACGCCCAGATGCTGCTCGGGACGGGCGTGTGCACCAAGGACGTCGCCGGCGGCGTGCCCGCGCAGGACTGGATGAACCGCATCCTTGGGGGAGGCACGGCGCAAGAGGCCAACCTGCCCGGGACGCTGCAGGGCCCCTGCCAGGGCCGGGCGGCCATCGACGGCTACGGCACCATCGACCCGCGCGCCAGCGGCGGCGTCTACAAGGTGCCGCGCAAGGGCTCGGCGAAGTGGTTCGGCGCCATCGCGGCCGTGCCCGGCGAGGAGCGCAGCCACAACGGCCAGGTCGTCGTGCACCTGCCGCCGCCGTTCCCGGCGGTGAAGGTGGGCGAGTGGGCCGACACCACCACCGAGGTGCACAACAACGGCGAGGGGTCCTGGGACCTCAACCCGCAGTGGACCCCGGGGGGCGTGCTGGTCGCGGTCAGCGGCGAGCACAACGACACGGCGGGCAACTGCAGGGCGAAGGTGCTCGTGCGCATCGACGGCGGGCCGCTGGACTCCGCCGCGGGACCGGCGAGCCTGGCGTTCACGCTGTTCGCGCTCGGCATCTTCGGCTGGGCCGGCCTGCCCAAGCCGTCGTAGGCGCTACCCGAGTTCGGTGAGCCGCCGGCGCAGCCAGTCGCTGGCCCCGGCGACGCGCACCAGGCGGGCGCCCACGCCGCCGCCGGTCACCGACTCCGCCAGCCCCAGCGTCAGGCCGGCCTCCCGCAGCAGGCGCGCGATCGCGTGCTCGACGCCCTCTCCGTCC
>DATMKC010000293.1:0-3748 GCA_035553555.1 Egibacteraceae bacterium
TGGCCGCCTCGCCGAAGCCGACCGAGATGAGCCGGACCTTGCCCGCGTACTCCGTGATGTCCCCGGCGGCGAACACGCGGGGGATGTTGGTCCTCATGCTGGTGTCGACGACGATCTGGCGCCGGTCCAGCTCCAGGCCCCACTCCTTGAGCGGGCCGAGGTCGGCGGTGAAGCCGAGGGCGGCGATGACGGCGTGCACCTGCAGGATCTCGCGCTCCTCGGTCTGGTTGTCGAACACCTCCACCTTCTCGATCTGCCCGTCCCCGGCGATGCGCGCCACCTCGGTGTGCGTCATGACCCGGACCGAGGAGTCCATGACCTGCTGGACGGTGTGCTCGTGGGCGCGGAACCGGTCGCGGCGGTGGATCAGCGTGATGGACTTGGCGATCGGCTCCAGGTTCAGCGCCCAGTCGAACGCGCTGTCGCCGCCGCCGACGATGAGCACGTCCTTGCCCGCCATGACGTCCAGCTTGGGCACGAAGTAGACGAGGCCGTTGCCCTCGAACTCCTCGGCGTTGGGCAGCGGGCGGGGCGTGAACGTGCCGATGCCGCCGGTGATGATCACGGCCTTGCACGCGACCACGGTGCCGCGGTGGCTGGTGATGGTGACCCCGTCCTCGGCCTGCTCCAGCTTCTCCGCGCGGTGGTTGAGCAGGTACAGCGGCTCGAACGGCGCGGCCTGCTCCACCAGGTTGTCGATGAGCGCCTGCCCCTTGATCTTGGGGAAGCCGGCCACGTCGTAGATCATCTTCTCGGGGTACAGCGCCGCGACCTGCCCGCCGGCTTCCGGCAGCGAGTCCATCAGCGCCACCTTCAGGCCGCGGAAGCCGCCGTAGTAGGCGGCGTAGAGCCCCGCCGGGCCGGCCCCGATGACCAGCAGGTCGACTTCGTGCCGCTCCGCCACCGAACGTCCTTTCACCTGAGGTACCGCCGCGCAGTGGCGCTCAAGTTACCCCGTGGTAACCCGGTTGAGCCAACCACGCGCGCTCAGCGGCGGGCAATGCTGTCGAGTTGCCACTGGGTGTAGGAGCTGAGCACGGCGTGGCCGCCGATCAGCGTGACGCGCTGGAGGACGTCCTCGCCGAGCTCGTCCAGGAACGCCTTCGCCTCGGGGTCGGCCATGGCGTCCTCGCTCGGCACGATCATGAGCAGCTGGCCGCGCCGGGCCGCCAGCGGGCCGCCGGACAGCGCGTCGGCGAAGAACCCGCCGGCCGCCACCACCAGGCCGGTGCGGTCGCGCTCCGGGACCTGCGGCATCAGCCAGCGGTTGACGGCGGCCGCCGTGCCGAAGCGGCTCGTGCCGGCCAGGCGGGTCACCTTGCGCTCGCGCGCGCGCAGCTCGTCGGTCACCGCCTCGCTCACGGCGGTCTCGCCGCCCAGCACCACGACCTCGCGGGTGCCGAAGCGCTCCAGGTGCGCGGCGGTCTCGGCGTGCAGCTCGCCGGGACCGGTGAGCAGGATCGGCATGCGCAGCAGGCCGCCGGGGGCCGCCGCGGACAGCGCGTCGGGGAACCGGTCGGCGCGCGCCAGGAACACGCGCTCGTGCTCGGTGCCCATGGCGCGGGCGATGGCCAGCGCCGTCTCCACGCGCCCGAGGCCGGCCAGCCGGCGCACCTCGTAGTCCTGGCGCAGTTGCTGCTCCAGGGCGGCGCTGATCGCGCCGCCGCCGCCCAGGATCGTCACGCGCCGGGGGCGCAGCCGCGCCAGCGCGTCCGCGGTCGCGGCCGGCAGCGCGTCACGGCCGCTGAGCAGCAGCGGCGCGCCGAGGGTGTGCGACAGCGGACCTCCCGCCAGGGCGTCCGGGTACGTGGCGGCGGAGGCGAGCAGGACCTCCTCCGCGCCGTCGGGGTAGGCGGTCAGGGCGACCTGCGCGGCGGTCGCCTCCCTCCCGGAGCCAGCGATGCGCTCGGTGGCGGTGAACTCGGAGTGGTGGAACACGAACAGGCCGGTGCCCACGGGCCGCAGCGGCTTGTCGCAGCACGGCCGGTTCTTGACCACCCCGTCCACGACCATCTGGCTGGAGCCCCCGCCGTCCAGCGACAGGCCGTCGCGAACGCCGAGCGTGCGCAGGAAGTGGCTCAGTTCGTGCATCGTCATCCCCGCGCTGTAGCCGGGTTGGCGGCCGTCCACGGTGACCAGCAGCACGCGCCCGTCGGCGGTCAGCGCGACGGCTGAGCGCGGGTGGCGCACGTTGGAGTGGGTGGTGGGGGCGAAGCCCTCGTCCTCCCACGACGCCGGGTCGACCCGCTCGCCGCGGCGCACGATGAGCGGGCCGGCGGCCAGCGCGTCGACCACGTCCTCCCACTCGGTGGCCGGGCTGTCCAGCGGCTTCACGGTGACCTCGACGGTCACCTCGTCGCCCGGCACGGCGGCGGCCAGGCGCGCGGCCGCCTGGCCGTGCGCGGCGATCACGGTGCCCCCCGGAGGGATCGCGACCGGGCCGGCCACGGTGGTCGACGAGGCGACCGTGCCGGTGGCGACGCCGGAGGCCCGCGGCGTGAGGCCCTCCACGACGAGCACCAGCAGCGGCTGCGGCACCTCCTCGACCTTCAGCGGCTCCACGGTGACCTGGCCGCCGAAGTGCGGCGTGTACAGGTAGACGGGGCCCGTGGCGTCGTCGGGGTACGGAGCCGTGGCGCGCGGGAAGCGGTTCACGGCCGTGACGGCGCGCTCGGACAGGGTGGCGACCTGCAGCCGGATGGCCGTGTCCAGGCGGTCCATGACGAAGCCGCGGTCGCCGCGCCGCGCCAGGGTGCCGCGCGGGCCGGCGCCCTGCGTCTCGGCCTCCGACACCAGCGCGCGCTCGATCGACAGGAAGCTGTTCGGGTCGCCGACCGGCCGGTTGAGCCAGAAGCCCCCGTTCACGCCCGCCACGCCGCCGCGCGGCGCCATGCGCCGGCCCATCGACTGCACCGTCTCCAGCCCGGGGACGCGGTCCTGCGCCAGCACGGGCCGCAGTTCCAGGTTGGGGTCGGCCGCGGAGAACGACAGCACGTTGGCGACGGCGGTGCGCCCGTCGTCCAGGCGGAAGTCGATCACCTGCCGGTGCAGGCCGGGGAACACCGTGGTGGTGCGCACGGCCACGGCCTGGGCGCCCGCGGGCGCGCCGGGCGCGGCGGCCAGGGCGATGGCCAGCAGGGTCAGCAGGAGGGCGGAAGCAGCGAAACGGCGACGCACAGTGGTCTCTCGGGCTCGTGCAGGGCTTGGCGGGTCGGGCCGCCGGTTAGGCTAGCCGCGCACGGGTCGCCGGACCGGCGATTCGGCGGAATTCACGCCGCCGGCCCCAAGCCGGCAAGGAGTGCCTGCGAATGCACGACCGCCTGTCCATGCTCGACGCCTCGCTGCTCGAGCTGGAGTCTCCCACGGTGCCGCTGCACACCGGCGGCCTCGGCGTGTTCGCGCCCGGGCTCACCTTCGCCGACGTGCACGAGACGCTGAGCGCGCGGCTGGACGAGATCCCGCTGGCGCGCCAGGTGGTGCAGCCGGTGCCGCTGGGCACCGGACGGCCCGTGTGGGTGGACGACAACCACTTCGACCTGTCCTACCACCTGCGCCATTCCGCGCTGCCGCCGCCGGGCGACGCCGACGCGCTCGCGGAAGTGGTGTCGCGCCTGTTCGCCCGCCCGCTGGACCGCAGCCGCCCGCTGTGGGAGCTGTACGTGATCGAGGGGCTGGAGGGCGGCCGCACCGCGCTGTTCCGCAAGGTGCACCTGGTCATGGTGAGCGGCGACGCCGGCGACCCCTTCTC
>DATMKC010000294.1:0-2990 GCA_035553555.1 Egibacteraceae bacterium
TCAGGCCCAGCGCGACCAGGACGGAGCGCGCCACGACCAGCCACGGCTCGGCACCCTCCAGCCCCCGGCTGCGCAGCGCCTCCAGCTGCGCCTCGTCCACCGGCTGGCCCGCCGGACGACACGCTGCGGCGCGTGGCGGCGGAGGCGGAGCAGGCGGCGCAGCAGCTCGCGCGGCAGACCATCACGCCGGAGGCGCTCGCGCGCTCCCGCCACGAGCTCGTCGCCGGGGAGCTGGCGCTGCGCAACCTGTCCCAGGGCGTCCGCGACAACGGGGTGGCGCCCGTCCTGCGCGACGCGCTGCGCCCCACCACGCGGGTGGACGACGAGGCCACGGCGCGCGCGCGGGCGGAGGCGCGCGACGCGGTGGCGCCCGTGGTGCGCACCTATCCCCGTGGCAGCGTGATCGTCCAGGCGGGCCAGCCGGTGGACGAGGCGCAGCTGGAGGCGCTGCGCAGCCGGGGGCTGGAGGGTGCCGAGCCGTGGCTGGTCGTGGCGCGCTCCGTCCTGGTCGCGCTGGGCCTGACGGTGGTCGTCGGCGCGGTGCTGCGCACGCGCTTCCCCGAGGTGTGGCGCTCCGGCCGCCGCCTGCTGCTGCTGGCCTCCATCGTCGCGCTGTTCAGCGCCACGGCCGAGGCGCTGTGGCTGTTCATGCCGGAGGAGTGGCCGGCGCTTTTGTTCCTGGTGCCATCCGGGGCCGTGGCGATGCTGGCGGCCGTGCTGTTCTCCCCCGGCGTGGCGTCCCTGCTGGCCGCCCCGATCACCGTGCTGGTGGCCTACACGATGCCGGGCCACATCGACGTGGCGGCCTACACCGCGGCGGTCTACCTGGGCAGCGTGCCGCTGGGCGTGCGCCTGGGCGCGTGGAACGCGCTGACGCGCGTGGCGTGGCAGTCCTCGCTGATCTACGGGGCCGCGGCGGGCGTCGCGGCGCTCGCGTTCGGGCGGCCCGAGCAGGTCCCGGTGGCGATCGTCGCCGGCCTGGCCGGCGGCGTGCTCACCGCCGTGATCGTCAACGGCAGCCTGCCGTTCATGGAGTCGCTGTTCGGGATGGTGACGCCCACCAGCCTGATGCGGCTGTCCAACCGCAACCACCCGCTCCTGCGCGAGCTGGAGCAGAAGGCGCTGGGCTCCTACAACCACTCGATCATGGTGGCCACGCTGTGCGAGCGCGCGTGCCGCGCCATCGACGCCGACGCCCTGCTGGCGTCCACGGCGGCCCTGTACCACGACATCGGCAAGGTGCGCCGGCCCTACTTCTTCGTGGAGAACCAGTTCGGCGTCGGCAACCCGCACGACGACCTGGAGCCGCGCGTCTCGGCGATCATCATCCAGGAGCACGTCAGCGACGGCATCGCCATGGCGCGCACGTTCCGGCTGCCGCCGGAGATCGTGGAGGGCATCGCCACCCACCACGGCACCACGCTGGTGAGCTACTTCCACGCCAAGGCGCTGCAGCGCTACGGCGCCGAGCGCGTCACCGAGGAGGAGTTCCGCTACCCCGGCCGCAAGCCGGCCTCCCGGGAGATGGCGGTGCTCATGCTGGCGGACTGCTGCGAGGGCGCGACCCGCGCCGTCGCGATCGACAACCGCAACCTCACCCGCGCGGACCTGGAGGAGATCGTCCACCGGCTGATCGACGAGCGCGTCGCCGACGGCCAGCTCGACGAGTCGGCGCTCACGCTGCGCGACCTGAAGCTGGTGCGCGAGTCGCTGATCGACACGCTGGTGGGCGTCTACCACCCGCGCATCGCCTACCCGGATCCCCAGGTGCCGGAGCACACGACCGAGGACGCGCCCGACGAGGCCTGAGGCGCCGGCCCGCTCACTCCGCGGCCGCCACCACCCGGCCTCGCCCCTGCCGCTTCGCCTCGTACAGCGCCGCGTCGGCGCGGCGCAGCATCCCTTCGGGGTCCTCGCCCAGCCCCGCGGCGCAACCGACGCTGAGGGAGCCCTGCGCGCCCATCCGCCGGCGCGCGCGCTCGGCGATGCGGGCCGCCAGGTGCTCGGCGGCGTCGAGGTCGCTGTCCGGCAGGATGGCGAGGAACTCGTCGCCGCCCCAGCGGCCGGCCAGGTCCTCGACCCGGCACTCGGCCACGATGGCGGCCGCGACCTCGCGCAGGACGGCGTCGCCGCCGGCGTGGCCCTGCTCGTCGTTGACCCGCTTGAAGTGGTCGACGTCGATCATGAGCAGCGCCCACGGGCGCCCGTGGCGGCGGGACGCGCTGGCGACCTCGGGCAGCCGCTCCTGCAGGTGGCGGCGGTTGCGCACGCCGGTGACCGGGTCGACGCGCATCGCCCACTCCAGCTCGGCCTCCCGGCGCATCAGGCGCAGCAGCAGCAGCACGGCCATGGCGCCCACCACGGCGAACACGGTGAACAGCAGCCACTGCGGCCAGACCGCGCCCTCCAGCGGCTGGTACAGGCGCTGCGTCGGCACGGTGATCACCACCATCAGGCCGGACGCGCCCACCGCCGCGCTGGCCGCGACATGCTCGCCGGGGTGGTGGATCCCGCGGTAGGTCGGCGTGGCCCCGGGCGTGGGCGCGCCGAGCGCGGGCTCCACCTCGGGGAGCAGCCGGCCGACGGCGTCGACGGGGCTGGCCGCGAGCACGCGCAGGCCGCGGTCGACCAGGTACGCGCGCTGACCGGCGACCGGCACGATGGTGGCCAGGTGCGCGGAGGCCTCGGCCGCCTCGTGCGCCAGGCGCAGGTCGTGGCCCTGGGTGCGCAGCGAGTCCATGAACCCGGCGGCCAGCTCGGCGCGCAGCGCGAACCGCGTGCGCAGGTCCTCCCGCGCCTGCACCTGCCCGCGCACCAGCAGGCCGCCCAGCAGCGCGAGCATGAGCAAGAGCCCCAGCGCCGCCAGGGCGGCGGTGCGGGCTCCCCGCGCTGTCAGGCTCGGCACTGGCGCCATTGCGGCACGGTATCCCGGGCGGGCGTGATCGACGCGGACTTGCGGCACCCGGTTTCAGTCGCCGGCGAGCTCCGGC
>DATMKC010000295.1:0-3028 GCA_035553555.1 Egibacteraceae bacterium
GTTCCTGGACCACTCCGTGTCGACGGCCAAGCTGCTGCCGGAGTCGGTCAACGCGGCCGTGGACGCCGACGTGATCGTGATCGACGCCACCGCCAGCCTGGGCAACGCGTCGATGACCTGCCGCGCGGCGGCGGCCTCGGACCTGCAGCGGCCGATCCTGCTGGTGGCCGGCGAAGGCGGCCTCGCGGCGCTCAAGGCGGGCTGGGGCTTCGACGACTGGGTCTCCCCGGCGGCGCAGCCCGCGGAGGTGGAGACGCGGCTGCGGCTGCTGCTGGAGCGCAGCGGCGGGAGCGGTTCCGCCCGGCGCGCGGCCCCCACCACGATCGGCGACCTGGCCATCGACGAGGACACCTACGTGGTGCGCCTGCGCGGCGTGCCCCTGGACCTCACCTACCGCGAGTTCGAGTTGCTCAAGTACCTGGCGGCCAATCCCGGGCGCGTGTTCACGCGGGGGCAGCTGCTCCTGGAGGTCTGGGGCTACGACTACTACGGCGGCACGCGCACCGTCGATGTCCACATCCGGCGACTGCGCGCCAAGCTGGGGCCGGAGTACGAGCACCTCATCGGCACGGTCCGCGGCGTCGGCTACAAGCTGGACCCGCAGGGGCTGTCCGGCGCCCTCACCGACGACGAGGACGAAGCCAGCGCGGGCGAGGACGACGGGTCCGGCACCGGTGGCGCCGCGGCGACCGACGTCGATTTGCGCGACGCCTCGGCCGGCGGCTCCGGCCGGCGCCGCTGAGCTACGCCGGCCTGAGCAGGTCCACGGCCGGCTGGGCCGGCTCCGGCGGGACCACGGCCTCGTAGCACACCTCGCGGTACTCCTCGACGAAGCCTTCGGAGCGGTACAGCGCCAGCGCCGGACCACTCGCCGCGTCGACGTAGAGCACCGCGACCCGGCAGCCGCGCCCGTGCAGGTGCGCCAGGCCGGCACGCAGGAGCAGGCGGCCCAGGCCCGTGCCGTGGGCCACCGGGTCGACCGCCAGCACGTAGACCTCGCCGACCGGCTCGTGGACCGGCACCTCGTCGGAGTCGTGGCCGTGCCACTTGGTCCAGTGGAAGCCGAGCAGGCGCTCGCCGCGCCATGCCAGCAGCACGCCGGCCGGGTCGAACCAGTCCAGGCTGCGCCGCTGCTCCAGCGTCGCCGCCGTCCAGCCGCCGTTCTCCGGGTGGCCTGCGAACGCGGCGTTGTTGACGCGCAGCAGCGCGGCGTCGTCCGGCCCGGGTCGGTACGGCCGCACGGTCACCCCGTCGGGCACCCGCCACTCCGGCGCGGCGGCCAGGCGGCGCGTCATGAACGCGAGCTCACGCTGGATCGAGAAGCCCATGCGCGCGGCCAGCGTCGTGGCCGCGTCCTGGACGCGGTGCACCCACAGCCACAGGACTCCCCCTCCCGCCCGTGCGAGCAGCGCGCGCACCTCCTCCACCAGGTGCCGGGCGACCTCGTCGCGGTCCTCGCCGGGGTGGACCACCACCTCCGCCGCCAGCCTCGGACCGTCGCCGGCAGGATTCCAGCGCAGGTGCGCGTAGCCCACGAGCTCGTCCGCGCGCCGGGCCAGCACACCGGTCCACCCGCCCGGCGCTCCCAGGAGGTGGGCGTACTTGTGCTCCCCGACCGGGCGGTGGCCCTCCACACGGGTGCAGTGCTCGATCAGCGCCAGGATCTCGGCCAGGACCGGCTGGCGCAGCTCGGTGGCGATCTCGTAGCGCACGGGAGGCATGCCGCCGAGCCTAGCCGCGGCGCGCGCTGGCAGAATCATGGCGTGGACGTGGCCCAGCGCCTGCGCGAGCAGGGCATCCGGATGACCCCGCAGCGGCGGGTGGTCTGCGACACGCTCGCGCGCGCCGACCGGCACCTGACCGCCGAGGAGGTGCACGCCCGCGCCAGCGGCGACACGCCGGAGCTCAACCTCGCCAGCGTGTACCGGACACTGGCCCTGCTGGGCGAGCTGGGCCTGGCGCGGCAGGTGCACTTCGGCGACGGGAGGAGCCATTGGGAACTGGCCCATCCCGACGACGCCTTCCACCTGGTGTGCCGGGGCTGCGGCGAGGTGACCCACCACGCGGGCGACCTGGTGGACCGCGTGCGGGACCACCTGGCGCGCGGGCATGGCTTCACGCCGGAGGGCGTCGACCTGGTGGTGCGCGGCCTGTGCCGCGACTGCGCCAAGCGGCCCTCGCCCAGCTAGCACGCACGCGAGCGGGCGGCTACACTCGCGCAGCACCGCGCCGGGAGGCGGAGTACCCTGCTCGACGGGCCGTTAGCTCAACGGGTAGAGCTCCGGACTTTTAATCCGGCGGAGCGGGTTCGAGCCCTGCACGGCCCACGGACGACGCGAGACCCGGTGTGACAATGGAGCTGTGGAGCAGTTAGGAGTGCTCGTCACCCTGTCAAGGTGAAGGTCGCGGGTTCAAATCCCGTCAGCTCCGCCAGCCGGCCGGCAATCCCCCCAGTGATGGGCAGGGCGCCGGCCGGTCGCATGAAACGGTCAGGTAGCTCAGTTGGCAGAGCGCGCGACTGAAAATCGTGAGGTCGGCGGTTCAACCCCGCCCCTGACCACCACAGGGGCCCGTCACCGGCGGGCCCCTTGTCGTTGTCCCGTCGCGGTGACGCGGAGGAAAAATCTCCGCCGCGGACCGTGAGGCACGGCGGACACACGCGTTCCCCGGTCGAACGTGGCGCGCACGCGCCCGAGCGGACAAGGAGCGCACGACGATGCGACGCATGCTGACGATGGTGGCGGCCGCGGCCGTCACGGCCCTGGCGGCGGTTCCGGTCCTGGCGGACGCCCCGGTGGACGGCCAGCTCTGCGGTGACGTGGTGGTGGTCGTGAACGGCGAGGCCGTGATCGACGAGTTCCACTGCCTGCCGCCGGAGGGCGAGCCGGGCCTGCCGATCTGACAGCGTCCCGCCCCACCAACAGGGACGGCGAAGGGGACACCACCCATCCGGTGTCCCCTTCGTGCTGTTTTTTCCTTTACTGGGAGGAGCGGATTCCGTACCATTTCCCCCGGACGGCCGCCTTCC
>DATMKC010000296.1:0-2609 GCA_035553555.1 Egibacteraceae bacterium
GGACACGCGCAAGCGCGCGAGCCAGGTCATCCGCGAGGTGCTGGACTTCCCGTACTCCCATGTCGTGGTGGTCAGCGGTCCGAACCTCGCCAAGGAGGTGGCCCGGCGCATGCCCGGCGGCACCGTGGCGGCCGGTCCGGAGACGCAGGTGGTGCGGCGGGTGCAGCAGGCCGGCCACACGCCCTACTTCCGCGTCTACACCAACCCGGACGTGGTGGGCGTGGAGATCGGCGGCGCGGTCAAGAACGCGATCGCGCTGGCCGCCGGCATGGCCGACGGCATGGGTTTCGGCGACAACACCAAGGCGATGCTGATCACGCGCGGCCTGGCGGAGATGACGCGCCTGGGCGTGGCGCTGGGCGGCAACCCGCTGACGTTCTCCGGGCTGGCGGGCATGGGCGACCTGGTGGCCACGTGCATGAGCCGCCAGTCGCGCAACCGTCACGTCGGCGAGGAACTGGCCAAGGGCCACACGCTGGAGGAGGTGATCGCCGCGATGAACATGGTCGCCGAGGGCGTGAAGAGCTCCAAGGCGCTGCTGGAGATCGCGACCGAGCAGGGCGTGGAGATGCCCATCGTCGAGCACGTGGTCAAGGTGGTCCACGAGGGCCTGTCGCCGCGCGAGATGCTGACGTCGCTGATGACGCGCAGTCCCAAGGCCGAGTTCCACGGGATGCCGGACCTGTGAGCGCCGGGGAGGCCGCGGGCCGCACGCGCGTCCTGGTCCTGTTCGGCGGGCGCTCCAGCGAGCACGAGGTGAGCTGCCTGTCGGCGCGCAACGTGCTGGGCGCCATCGACCGCGAGCGCTACGTGGTGACCACGGTGGGCATCACGCGCGACGGCCGCTGGACCCTGCTGGACGGCGTGCCGGACACGCCGCCGGGCGTGCTGCCGGCCGTGCCGGACGACGGCCCCACCGTGGCGCTGGTGCGCACGCGCAAGGGACCGGTGCTGCTGCGCTACGACGAGGGCGGCGGCGCCGCCGAGGACCTGGGGCCGGTGGACGTGTGCTTCCCCGTGCTGCACGGGCCCTACGGCGAGGACGGCACGGTGCAGGGACTGCTCGCCAGCCATGGCGTGCCGTACGTGGGCGCGGACGTGGCCTCCAGCGCCGTCGGCGTGGACAAGCGCCAGATGAAGAACGTCTTCAAGGCGCGCGGCCTGCCGCAGGTCGCGCACCTGGCGGTGCGGCGCACGGTGTGGGACACCGACCGCGGGCCGGTGCTGGACGACGTCGAGACGACGCTGCGCTACCCGGTGTTCACCAAGCCCGCGCGCCAGGGCAGCTCCATCGGCATCCGCAAGTGCGCCAGCCGCGAGGAGCTCATCGCCGGCATCGAGGAGGCCTTCGGCTACGACCGCGTCGCGATCGTGGAGGAGGGGCTGGACGGCGTGCGCGAGCTGGAGTGCGGCGTCATCGGCAACTCCCAGATCGAGGTGACCCGGCCGGGCGAGACGGTGCACGTGGGCGAGGCGTTCTACGACTTCGACGCCAAGTACCTGAAGCCCGTGGAGTTGCGCTGCCCCGCGGACCTGCCGGAGCACGTGCAGCGCCGCTGCATGGACTTCGCGCGCGAGGCGTACCTGGCGATCGGCTGCCGCGGCATGGCGCGCGTGGACTTCTTCTACGACGAGCGCAACCCGGACCCGGCCGGCCAGCTGCTGATCAACGAGATCAACACCATCCCGGGCCTCACGCCGTCGTCGATGTTCCCGCCCGTGTGGGCGGCCGAGGGCGTGGGCTTCGGCGAGCTGATCGACCGCCTGCTGTCCCTGGCGCTGTCGGCGTCGCGCGCGGAGGCGCACTACGCCCCCTGACGCCGCAGGCCCCGCACCCATAAGACGCCGGAAGCTGGGGATACCACGGACATGACCCGCTACGCCGACCGTCGGGACGCCGGCCGCCGCCTCGCCGAGGCGCTGCGCGATCATCTGCGCGGCGAGACGCGGCGTGTCGTCGTGCTCGCGATCCCGCGGGGCGGCGTGCCGGTCGCCGCGGAGGTCGCCGAGGCGCTGGACGCGGCGCTGGACGTCGTGGTGGTGCGCAAGTTGCGCGCCCCGTTCCAGCCCGAGCTCGGCTACGGGGCGATCGGCTCCGATGGCCACGTCGACGTCGACCGCGACATGGCCGCGCGCCTCGGCCTCACGGAGGAGCAGGTCCAAGCCGAGGTCGCCGACCGCCGTGCCGTCGTGGACCAGCGTGTCCGCGAGTACCGCCGCGTCCTGCCCCAGCCGGACCTGGGCGGCGCCGTGGCGGTCGTCGTCGACGACGGCATCGCCACGGGCAGCACCGCCCGCCAGGCGTGCGGGCTGGCGCGCCGCCTGGGCGCGGCCCGCGTCGTCCTGGCGGCGCCGGTCGGGCCGCCGGACGTCGAGGCCGCCCTCGCGGGCGTCGCCGACGACGTCGTGGTGCCGGCCCGCCCGCCGGACTTCCAGGCGGTCGGCCAGGCCTACACCGACTTCGCGCAGCTGGACGACGGCGACGTGCTCGACGCCCTGCGCAGCGCGGCCGGGCGGGTCTAGCGCTCCACCTCGAACACCAGGCGCACCTGCGTGCGGAACTCCGTCACCTCGCCGCCCTCGACCACGGCGCTGGTGCCCAGGATGTC
>DATMKC010000297.1:0-2210 GCA_035553555.1 Egibacteraceae bacterium
CTCGGCGGCGGCACTCGGCGCCAGCGACAGGACCAGGCCGAGCGTGAGCACGCCCGCCAGCACCGTTCGCCGACTCGCTCGCCTCGGGCGTGCTCCAGGCCACCGCGCCCCTGCTGCTGACCCCCACCGCCAGCCTGGCCCCCGCCGTGGACTCCGAGCTCAAGCGCCTCGACGTGGACGTCGTCCACATCCTGGGCGGCCCCAGCGCCGTGTCCACCGCCGTGGAGGACTCGCTCACCCAGCAGGGCTACACCGTGCGCCGCCACCGCGGCGCCACCCGCATCGAGACGGCCGTGGAGGTCGCCAAGGCCGGCGCGCCGTCGGCGACGGAGGTCATCGTCGCGCGCGCCTTCGGTGGGGAAGGCGACCCGACGCAGGCGTTCGCCGACTCGCTGGCCGCAGGCGCGTGGGCCGCGTCCAGCGGCGTCCCCGTGCTGCTGACGGAGAGCGGCACGCTGTCCGCCGCCACGCAGGCCTACCTGGAGAGCTCGAAGCCGGCCCGCGCCTTCGTCGTCGGTGGCACGGGCGCCGTCAGCGACGCCGTGCTCGCGCAGATCGCCAGCATGGGCATCCAGACCGAGCGCGTGTCCGGCCCGACGCGCTTCGACACCGCCGTGGAGATCGCCAAGCAGCGCGGCATGGACGACGCGACCGACGGCCGCGGCGTCGCGCTGATCGAAGGCCAGGCCGAAGGCGCGTGGGCGCCCGGCTTCGCCGCCGCGGGCCACGCCGCTCGCAAGCGCCTGGCCGTGCTGCTCGCCAACGGCGACGCGCTGCCGGAGCCGACCGCCGCGTACCTGGCCGGCGGCGACGACGCCACCGAGCTGGTGTGCGCGGCGCAGCTCGCCGAGGCGGCGTGCGACGCGGCCTCGCAGGCCCTGGGCAAGCAGCTTGCCCCCACGGTGACCCTGAACGAGGGCTCCGTGGCGCAGTACGCCGACGTGACCGGCACGGTGGAGCCACCGGAGGAGGTGCTGAGCCTCACGGTGTCCGGCTGCGGCCTGGCTGACCGGTCTGTGCTGGTGGACGCCGACGGCAGTTACGCGACGCGCATCGAGGGCTCGCCGGGGGAGTGCACGCTGACGTTCACATTGAAGACCAGGACGCGCGGCACGTTCACCAAGACGTTCTCGCTGACGGTCACGGAGGCGGCGCCGGCGACGTCCAATCCGGAGCTGGTCGAGGCGCAGGTCGTCTCGACGGGCGCGCAGGTCGCCACCGTGCGCTACGTGTTCAGCGAGGTGGTCCGCGCGACGAGCTATGAGAACACAGCGACCGACCGGATCCCCGGCACGCAGTTCGTCCTCTACGCGCCCCGCGGCGTGCAGACCACAAGCCCCCAGAGCGACACCCGCTTCCAGGCACAAGACCCGCTGACGAACCCCACCACCGATCTGGGGTCGTCGCCGCGCCGTGACCCGGACAACAATCGTGCGGTACTGGTGGACTTCCTGGTCGCGCACGTCCAGAAGGCCACCACCGCCGTGGCCCTGAAGGAAGCGGCCCACTCCGTGGACGTCGTCGAGGGACAGAGCTATCAGCCCAGCCTGCCGGGCAGCGCGCCGCTGAAGCAGGTGCAGTTCCCGGAGGGCCGCACCGACCTGAGCGATCTCGTGTCCGTCGGCTCCGTGACGGCGCAGAACATGCCGCCCGGCGAGTTCAAGGCGACCTTCACATTCGACCTGAAGGAGGGCCAGACCGAGGCGGACTCCCCGACGAACGCCTCGGCCTACGGCGTCGTGCTCGCCGACGGGCGCATCATCCCCGGCAAGGGCACCCCGGCCCGCAGCGGCACGACCGCGACGGTCACGTTCGCGGCCAGCGACACGCGCACACCGGACGGCACCGTCTGCACGGAAGGCAACTGCCCGCCGCTGCAGGAGGCCCTGACCGGCGTGCGGCGCGGCTACGTGCTGGGCGACGGCACGCGCCCGCTCCAGGCGGCGCCCGTGGTGAGCGACGGTGTGACCGTCGGCCCGGACCTGGTGAGCGTCGCCATCGACGTCGCCGGCGGCACGGCGGACTTCACCTTCGACGACACCGTGTCCAGCCCCGACGTGTCCAAGTTCAGCCTGTATCTGGTGAACGGGTCGCAGCTCACGCCGACGGAACCGTCCATCGTGAGCCAGCGCGTCGTCCGCGTGAAGGCGGCGGTCAGCAAGCTGGTGGTCGGCGGCGGCGTGGCCGCTCAGGCGGTCAGCGGGCCCGGT
>DATMKC010000298.1:0-3727 GCA_035553555.1 Egibacteraceae bacterium
CACGTCCACCACGGCCGATGAGTTCCCGGCGTGGTGGACGTGAGCGATCGACTCGACCGCCGGGTAGCGCTGCAGGGCCACGTGGTCGAACCCCCCGTCCTCACCCGACTGGGCGAAGGACGGTCGGAGGCCGCTCAGAGAGTCCAGCGACGCGTCCGAGCGCACCATCTCGTCCCGCTCGATGATCACCGCGCCGACGCGGTCGCGGACGGGCACCACCGAGCGGTCGAACCGTCCGTCGGCCCATGCCTTGGCGGCGCGGTGGTGAGACTCGACGGCGAACGCGTCGACGTCTGCGCGGGTGTAGCCCTCGATGGTGGCGATCAGATCCGCGGAGACGCCCTGTGGGATGAACGAGGACGCCAGGGATGTCTCCGGGTCCATCATCCAGGGGTCGCCGCCGGAACCCATTCGGACGCGCGACATCGATTCGACCCCGCCGGCGACGATGAGTGACTCCCAGCCGCCGCGCACGCGCGCTGCCGCCTGGTTGACGGCTTCCAGCCCGGAGGCGCAATAGCGGTTGAGCTGCACGCCGGCGACCTCCTGCGGCAGTCCCGAGGCGATCGCAGCGGTGCGGGCGATGTCGCCGCCCTGGTCGCCATGCGGTTCCACGACGCCCAGCACGATGTCGTCGATGGTGCCCCGATCCAGTGATGGGTTGCGTTCGCCCAGCGCGGCGATGAGCTGTGTCACCAGGGAGATCGGCTTGACCGCATGGAGTGCGCCGGTGGCCTTCCCGCGCCCTCGTGGCGTGCGCACCGCGTCGAAGACGACTGCGTCCGTCATCGCTGTGGCTCCTTTGCCTGAAGTCGTCCCAATCGGATCAGCGAGTCCTTGACCAGGTCGACGGCCGATGGTACACCAATCTAGCGATCGATCGGCCGACTGCAAAAGGCGGCCCCGATCAAAGGAAGAGCCCGTCGCGACAGGATCGTTAAGAACGGAGAAATGATGCCCGGTTTCAAGCGGTACAGGATGGGCGCGCTGCTGGCCGCGCTGGTGATTTTGGTGACGGCGTGCGGCTCAGGGGGAGAGGGCACTTCCGAGGAGGGGACCAGCGCTCAGGCGACTGAGAACGGCTCGGAGGAGGCGTCCGAGACACCGGAGTTCGAAGAGCGCGAACTGACGATGGCCAGCTGGTACGCCCCCGACACCTTCCAGGGCGCGGCGATCAACTGGTGGATCGAGGAGCTGGCCAAGCGCACCGGCGGCGCGGTCACCGTGAAGACCTACTGGAGCGAGTCGCTCCTGGGCGCGGCCGAGATCGCCAACGGCGTCCGCGACGGTCGTGTGGACCTCGGACACTTCTGCTACTGCTACACCCCGGGTGACTTCCCCCTGTCCACCGTGGTGGAGGTGCCGTTCATGGGCGACAACATCGGAGCCCAGGTGACCGCGCTGAACGAGCTGTACAAGGATGACGAGGCGTACCGGAACGAGTGGGAGTCCGGCGGCATCAAGCTGCTGTCCCACAACCCGGTCCAGCCCGCGCTCGTCGGCGCGCCGGAGCCGATCGGAGGCCTGGACTGGTTCCAGGGCAAGAGCATCCGGGCCAGCGGCTTCTTCGCTGAAGCCCTGAAGAAGGTCGGAGCGAGCCCGGTATCCCTCCCGGTCGGCGACACCTATGAGGCGATGCAGCGCGGCACCATCGACGCATACGGCTCGGTGCTGCTGGACTCGCTCGGCCCGCTCAGCCTGCTCGAGGTCGGCAAGCATGTGGTGGACCCCGGCCTGGGCCACTTCGTCGCCTCCGCCTGGACCATCTCGCAGCAGACCTGGGACTCCATGGAGCCGGAGTTGCAGGCCGTCATCGAGGAGATCAGCGCCGCTTACCCCGAAAAGCTGATCGAGGCCTCGTTCGACATCGAGGACAAGAACTGCCAGGCCATCAAGGAGGCCGGCGGCACACTCACCAAGCTCAGCGAGGCGGACACGCAACGCTGGCGGGAGTTGGTCGGCGAGAGCGGTCTGGACTCCTTCGTGCAGCGCGCGAGCGCCGCGGGCGTGGACGGCAGGGCATTCTGGGAGAAGTACGACGCTCTGTACCAGGAGGCCGCTGAGGGAGCCCACGCCGATTACGTCAGTGGCGTGGACCGGTGCATCGAGTCGCTGGCCTGACTGGTCGGCGCCCCGGCGCACGTCCGCGCCCAGGTCGGGTGGCGCGCCCCGGGGCTCGTCCCCCGGCACCGGGGCAGCGCCGCCACGATCCTCCGCCGCGCGCGTCATCGCGCGGCGGAGGAACGGTCCGTGCACCGCTGATGCCCTGACGGTGAACGAAGCGTCGCTCACACGAGAGGCCGACCCATGCGAACTATCACCGCCAAGGACGCCGCGTCCCTCGGGTGGCCGCCCTGGGCGATGAACCTGATCCGTGCGGTGCATGCAGTGGCCTCGGCCATGTTCGTCATCGGCGCGGTCCTGTTGTTCGCCCTGATCTTCCTGACGGTGGCGGATGTCGCGCGGCGCAAGTACCTGGGGGGCAGCATCCCCGGTGCGATCGAGTTCACGGAGGTGGGCCTGGTCGCCCTGGTGTTCGCGGGCATGACACCTGCCGAGGTCGCGCGCGCGCACGTGCGCACGCCCATCCTGACCAGCGCACTGCCCGCTCGAGCGGCGTCGGTGGTGCGCCTCGTCGGCTTGCTGATCGTCACCGCCGTGCTGGCGTGGCTCACCGTGCTCACCTGGCGGCTAGGGATCCAGTCGCTCCGCCAGGGTGAGTACCGCTTCGGCATCGCGGCCGTGCCCATCTGGCCCGCCAAGATGGTCATCCCGCTCGGAATCGGCGGCATGGCCGCGGAGTTCGGGCTGCAGGTGGCCCTGACCGTGCACTCGCTCATCGCCGGAAGGCGGCGAGGCTCCCTGGTCGAGGAGGTGCTGCTCACCGGCGAAGTGGCATCGCGGGTGACCGAGCAGACCGACGATGAGGGCGCGGAATGAGCCCCGAGCTGCTGGCCGTCCTGGCCATCATGTCGTTCCTGATCCTCGTGCTGCTCGAGGTGCCCGTCGCGCTGTCGCTGCTGATTGCCGGCACGATGGGCACCGCGCTGCTGCGCAGCCCGGGCGTGGCGGCCAACGCGTTGGCCGCCACGCCCTATGCCACCACAGCGAAATACGCACTGTTCATCATCCCGATGTACGTGGTGCTGGGCGCACTGATCTCCAACGCCGGCATCGGCGAGAAGATCTATCGCGCCACCAGCCGGCTGGTGCGGCGGCTGCCTGGCGGCCTGGCCGCAACCTGCGTGATCGCGACGTCCATCTTCAGCGGCATCTCCGGCTCCAGTGCCGCGGACGTCGCGACCTTCGGCCGTCTGTCCGTGACGGAGATGCGGCGCAACGGCTACGACGCCGCGTACGCGGCCGCCGTCGTCGCCGCGGCCGGAACCTTCGCGGTCCTCATACCGCCCAGCATCGTCCTGGTGATCTACGGCATCATGTCCGGCGAGTCGATCGGCGCCATGATCCTGGCTGGGGTGGTCCCGGGGGCCATCTCCGCCGGCTGCCTGGTCACCTTCGTGGTCGTCAAAGGGTTCATCGACAGGTCCGGCGAGGCCACGACGGCGCCTGCCGAGGCGATCCGGGCGGCACCCGCCGCCGCTCCGCCGACGCCCGGCGCCACGCCTCGGCCGAGCGCGGCGGACGGCGGAAGTGCGGCGGCCCAGCCCCCGTCCACCAGCGGCGACCTGATCGGCCTGCTCTATGCCGCGATCCTGTTCGTGATCGT
>DATMKC010000299.1:0-3647 GCA_035553555.1 Egibacteraceae bacterium
GGCTCCACCTCGGACTCGGGCGCCCACACCGCCATGCGGTCCTGCGCCCAGTTGGGGAAGTCGAGGTTGGGGATCTCCATCGTGAGCGGGCTGCCGATGGTGCGCCCGTGGCGCAGGCCCGTCTTGACCTGCACGCGGTCGCGTTCGATCTTCATGCGCCCGCCCCGGCCGTAGCCCAGCTGGCGGCGCGCCAGGTCGACGTCGATGTCGTCCGGCACGAGCTCGAGGCCGGCGGGCAGGCCCTCCACCACCGCGAAGAGCGCGGGGCCGTGCGACTCGCCGGCTGTGCGATAGGTCAGGGCCACGGGGCGGGGAGTCTAGCGTGCGGGCGCGACGCCCTAGGGGGTGGCGGCGCCGTCCGCCTCGCCCTGCTGGTCGGCGAGCCGCCGCGCCTGCTCGAGGGCGCGCTGGAACCGCTGCAGGCGCCGGGCGGCCTCGGTGAAGTTGCCCTCGCCGAAGGCCCGCTGGTAGGCCTCGAACTCGGTGGCGGCCTGGCGCACCAGCTCCTGCAGGGTGGCCGGCGGGCCGCCGGGGTCGCCCTCGCCGGTGGCGCCCCCGGCGCCCAGGGCCTGGGCGAGCGCGTCCTGGAAGCGCGGCGCGTAGAAGACGCGGCCGTCGCCGACGCCCACCACCACCTGCCACAGCTGCGGCAGCGTGTCGCCGGGGGTGTCGAGGTACAGCGGCTGCACGTAGAGCAGCCCGTTGCCGACGGGGACCACGATGGTGTTGCCGCGCAGCACCAGCTCTCGCCGCTGCCCGATCTCCTCCGACAGCTGCGGGTCGCGGCCGACGTTGCCCGTGAAGGTCTCCACCGAGACCAGCGCGCCGCGGCCCGTGGTGGGGAAGTTGACCACGGTGAGCGCGCCGAAGTCCTCAGGGTCGTTGGAGACGGCCAGCCAGCCCGAGAAGCCGATGCCCCGGTTGGGCGTCGCCGGCTTGTAGGAGCGGATCAGCAGGAAGCGCTCCTGGGTCTCCCCGGGCAGCACGGCGAACGTGTAGCGCGCCGGGGACACGATCTGCGCGCCCTCGGTGCCGGGCCCGTACCGCTCCTGGGTGGGTGCCCAGGTCTCGGAGCCGTTGAAGAACGTGTCCGGGTCGGTCACGTGGAAGCGCTGCAGCGCCGCGCTCTGGAAGGCGAAGACGTCCTCGCCGTAGCGCAGGTGCGCGCGCACGCCCGGGGCGAGCTCGTCCATCTCGTCCATGCTGCGGAACAGGTCGGGGTAGACCTTGCGCCACGTGGCGAGCATCGGCTCGTCCTCGTCGGTGACGAAGATGTAGGTCTGGCCCGAGTAGGCGTCCATGGCGGCCGTGACGGGCTGCCGGACGTAGTTGACCTCGCCGAAGCGCGCCGCGTACGGGTAGCGGTCGGTGGCCACGTAGGCGGTCAGCAGCACCCACAGGCGGCCCTCGGCCGCCGCGAACCAGGGGTCGGAGTCCGGGCGCAGGAACGGGGCGATCTCCTGCACCCGGGAGCGCAGGTCGCGGAACAGCAGCAGGCGGCTGTCGGGTCCCGCCGGGCGGCCCGAGGTGGCGTTCCACACCCGCCGCCCGCCGCCGATGTACGGCAGCCCGCCGAGGTACTCGGTGACCGCCAGGCGCCGCCAGCCCGACCCCACGCGGATGCCCGTGCCGCCCTCGGCGCCGCAGCGGGCAGGGGCGCCCTCGCCCGTGCACCACTCGACGTCCTCGCGGTTGCTCAGCTGGTCGAACACCGCCTGCTCGGTGTTCACCATCGACCACGGCATGTTCCCCTGGGCGCCGAAGTAGATCTCCGGCTGGCGCAGGGGCGGGTTCAGGCCGGTCTGCGGGATGTCGCGGGCGATCCAGACCGGCTGGCCCGCCTCGTCGATCTGGTTGACCGGCGCGGTGATCAGGCCGTAGCCGTGCGTGTAGCTGAAGTGCCGCGGCTGGAAGTCGGGGATGCGGCTGTAGTCGATCTCGCGGCCGATCGAGAAGACGGTGCGCAGGCGCCCGCCGATCATGTAGCGGTCCACGTCGACGTCGTCGCAGGTGTAGAACTGCCGCAGGGTCTGCGTGCGCGAGCAGGCCTGCTGCGTCGGCGGGATGTCGAGGAACCGCAGCGACGTAACCGACGCGGGCGCGCGCCGGATGTCCGCGGGCGTCACCCCCCGCTGCACGTACTCCGCGGTCACCTGCTCGGCCTGGTCGATGCCGGCCGCCCGCCGCGTGGAGATCAGTGTGTTCTCGATGTTCTCGCGCTCCACCTGCAGCTGGGAGCCCCGCAGCACGATCGCGTCGTTCAGCAGCGCGCCGGCCGGGCCCAGCGTGGAGAGCACGAGGGCGCTGGCGGCGCAGAAGGCCGGCGCGGCCCACAGGGGGGTGTCACGGCGCGCCCACGGCCGCTCCCGGTTGCGCCACGCGACCACGAGGCCCACGCCCACGGGCACGGCCAGCACCAGCCACCACGGGTCGGCGATGACGACCAGGGCCACCGCGGTCACCGCCCAGACGCCGAGCGCGATGAGCGCCGCGGGACCGGTGCGGGTGATGGAGGCCCGTCGCCGGACCGCCGTGATCGTCAGCGACAGCAGCCCGAGCGCGAGCAGCGCCAGCACGACGGCGCCGACCGCGCGGGTGGGGATGTCGATGTCACGCGCCGCGGCGCCGGCGCCCGCCACCACCTCGGTGCCGCCCACGGTCATCGTGTAGCGCGAGAGCCACAGCAGGACGGCCAGGCACAGCAGGAACAGGCCCCCGAGGCCGAAGCCGAACACCAGGGTCCGCTCCAGCGCCGCCCGCGAGGCGAGCAGCGCCCCGCGCTGCCGCTCCGTGTACCAGAGCGCCAGACCGGTGGCGACGGTCGCGAAGGCGGCCAGGAAGAGCGCGGAGGTGGCGATCTGCACCAGCTCGCGCACGGCCGGCTCCGTGAACACGAAGAACGACACGTCCCGGCCGAAGATGGGGTCCTCGGTGCCGAAGGGCACCGCCTGCCAGGCGGCGAGCAGCGTGTCGCGCGCGGCCACCAGCCCCGGCACCATGACCCCGCCGATCAGCACCAGGGCCACCGCGAAGCCGCCGAGCACCGCCAGGCGCACCGCGCGGGCATGGCCGTCGTCGGGGGGCGCGGCGCCGCCGCCCGACAGGCCGCTCAGGTCGACGGTCTCCAGGCGCCGCGTGATGCGCTCGATCTCCTCCTCGGTGAGGGGTCCCGAGGGCTGGACCGGGCGCGGGGCGGCCCCGACGGGGGGGGCGCCCCGCGCGGAGCGCCCGATCAGCAGGATCGGCGCCGCGAGCACCACGGTCAGCAGCAGGCCGACCAGGGCGAGGATGATCCCCCAGCGCCAGCGCAGGTCGTACACGTCGCCCATGCCGAGCAGGTCGTAGAACTCGCCCTTCACGGTGATCTGCGCGGCGTAGTGGAACACCACCCGGCCGGCGATCAGCACCAGCACCAGCACCGGCAGAAGCACCGAGAGGCGCGCCAGCCGTCGGTTCGGGGGGGTGCGGCGGGCGGTCACGAGTAGGCAGGGTATCCCGCGCGCCGCCCTCGCGGTGCGCATCCGGTCCGGCCGGGGCGCCGCCGACCGTTCGCGGGTGGGCGCGCGGGCGCCGGCACGAGCCGCGGCGCCCCCGTCGGCGACCGGCGGTGCACCTCATGGGAGACGATCCAGACGACCGCCGCCACC
>DATMKC010000300.1:0-2795 GCA_035553555.1 Egibacteraceae bacterium
GGAGGAGTCGGTCGCGCTCACCAAGGAGCGCGACGCGCAGGAGACCGAGTCGCTGTCACGGGCCCTCGGCGTCGGCGCGACCGGCAAGGGCATCACCGGCGGCAAGCCGCGCGGCACCGCCGGCGCCCTCAAGGAGCTGGAGACGGCGCAGAAGGACCGGGTCAAGCGCACCCAGCGCGACGCCCTGGACCGGGCGCTGGTCGATCTCGCGGCCTTCTACCGCGACGTGCTCCAGCTGCAGCTCGGCACGGGGACCGATCTGGTGCACGCCGACCTGGCCGATCAGGCCGCCACCATCGCCCGCGCCACGACCCCGGAGTCGACGCTGCGGCGGATCGACGCGGTGCTGGCCTGCCGCGAGGCGCTCGACGCGAACGTCGCCGCCCTGCTGGCCGTCGAGGCGATGGCGCTGGCGCTTCGTACCGGCTGACTCTCGCGCTCGTACTTCCGCAGCGACCCGGCGAGGCGGCAGACGAGGTTGCTGGCGACCTGCGAGCGGGAAGGGCCGGGGTCGGGCTGGCGCGTCTGTAGACTCGTCCGCGCACCACGCCGCCTTAGCTCAGTCGGCAGAGCACCTCACTCGTAATGAGGTTGTCATCGGTTCGATTCCGATAGGCGGCTCGCCTGAAGGCCCCCGTCCGCGGGGGCCTTCGTCGTTCCAGGAGGGCGCATGCGCAGGTTCGAGGAGCTGGACTGGCAGTCGACGCCGATCGGCGAGATCAGCCTGCGCCGGCGGCGCGAGCCGGCGCTCGACGTTGACGTGTACGAGGTGCGCCTGGACGAGGACTTCCTCATGTCCAGCCTGTTCACCGTGGCCGAGGTCGCCCTGGCCGACCTCGGGCTGGCGGCGGCGCGCGGCGACGCGCTCGACGTGGTGGTCGGCGGGCTGGGCCTGGGCTGCACCGCACGCGCCGCCCTCGCCGACCAGCGGGTGCGCTCCCTGGTGGTCGTCGAGGCGCTGCCCGCGGTGATCGGCTGGCACGTCCGGGAGCTGCTGCCCCTCGGCGCCGACCTCAACGCCGACCCGCGGTGCTCGCTGGTGGAGGGCGACTTCTTCGCGCGCGTGGCCGCGGGCGAGCCGTTCCCGCCGCAGGAGGTCGACGTGGTCCTGCTCGACGTCGACCACTCGCCGCGGCACGTGCTGCACCCCAGCCACGCGCCCTTCTACGAGGTCGCCGGGCTGCAGCGGCTGCGCGAGCGGCTGCGGCCCGGCGGTGTCTTCGCGCTGTGGTCGGACGACCCGCCCGACGACGACTTCCTGGCGCGCGCCGGCCGCGTCTTCGCCGCGGCCGAGGCGGTCGTGGTGCCCTTCGCCAACCACCTCACCGGCGGGACGTCGAGCAACACCGTCTACGTCTGCACGCTGGACACGGATACCCCCTAGGGGTATGGTCCACGTCGATCTCAGGAGGTGGAAATGGACCACAGCACCCATTCCGGCGTCACCGCGGCTCCCGAGGGGCGGGCGCTCACGCGGCTTGCGGTCTCGGCGACGCTGCACTGCCTGACCGGCTGCGCCATCGGCGAGGTCCTCGGCATGGTCATCGGCACCGCGGCCGGCTGGTCGGAGCTGCAGACCGTGGCGCTGGCCGTCGGGCTGGCGTTCCTGTTCGGCTACGCGCTGGGCCTGCTGCCGATCCTGCGTTCCGGGATCGGCCTGCGCGCCGCGCTGCCGATCGTGCTGGCGGCGGACACGCTCAGCATCACGACCATGGAGGTCGTCGACAACGCGATCATGCTCGGGATCCCCGGCGCGATGGACGCGGGCCTGACGTCGCCGCTGTTCTGGGGTGCCCTGGCGGTGGCCCTCGCCGTCGCCTTCGTCGTCACGGTGCCGGTCAACCGCTGGCTGATCGCCCGCGGGAGGGGCCACGCCATGGTGCACGCGCTGCACCACTGACCCGGCGCAACGTCTGCTCGCACCAGCGGCGGGTTGTTCCGGGGGAGCAGACGTTGCGCAAGCGGCCGGGGGGCTCAGGCCGGGACGCGGAAGGCCCGCCGGTAGGCCTGCGGGGTCGTGCTGCGCACCTGCATGAAGTGGTGCCGCATCGCGGCCGCGCCGCCGAAGCCGGCCAGCACCGCGACCCGCTCGACCGGCTCGTCGGTCTCCTCCAGCAGCTGGGAGGCCAGCTCGACGCGCCGCGCGCTGAGCCAGGCGTACGGCGTCGTGCCCGTCTCGTCCTTGAAGCGACGGGCGAAGGTCCGCGGCGACAGCAGCGCCCGCGCCGCCAGCGCCTCCACGGTGTGCTCCTGGTCCAGGTGCGCCAGCACCCAGTCCAGCAGCGGCTGCAGGCTCTGGGCCGGAGCAGCGGCCACGGGCGTCTGGACGTACTGCGCCTGCCCGCCGTCGCGGTGCGGCGGCACGACCATCCGGCGGGCCAGCGCCGTCGCGGCGCGGGCGCCGAACTCCTGGCGGACGAGGTGCAGGCAGGCGTCGATGCCGGCTGCGGTGCCGGCGCTGGTGAGGACCGGGCCGTCCTCGACGTAGAGGACGTCGCAGTCGACCTTGGCGGCGGGGAAGCTGCCGGCCAGCTCGGCCGAGTGGCGCCAGTGCGTCGTGCACCTGCGCCCGTCCAGCAGCCCCGCCTCGCCGAGCACGAAGGCTCCGGAGCAGACCGACATCACCCGCGCGCCGCGCTCGACCGCCTCCCGCAGTGCCTGCAGCGCCGCCGCGGGCGCGCATCCCCGCGGCATCGCCGGCACCGCGACGAGGTCGGCGGTGCCCAGCCGCTCCAGGTCGTGGTCGGGCTGCAGCGTGAAGCCGCCGCTCGTGCGGACCGGCGCCGCGTCGGGGG
>DATMKC010000301.1:0-3837 GCA_035553555.1 Egibacteraceae bacterium
CCGTGGCGGTGTGCGGTGGCGCGGGCGACTCGCTCGTCGGCGCGGCGCTGGGCGCCGGCGCGGACTGCTACGTCACCGGGGACCTGCGCCACCACGTCGCCCTGGACGCGCTGACCATGGGCATGGCGCTGATCGACGCCGGCCACTACGCCACCGAGGCGGCGGCGCTGCCGCACCTGCGCGCCACGCTCGCCGAGGCCGCGTCGCGGCACGGCCTGTCGGCTCGGCTGGTAGCGTCGGAGGTGCGCACCGAACCCTGGTCCGACTGGCGGGCCTGACAGCAGGAGGAACATTCTTGATCCCGGCGAGCACCGCGGAGCAGCGCAGGCTGTACGACCTCCAGCAGGTGGACTCCGCCATCCGCAAGCTCCAGGTGCGCCGGTCGAACCTGCCCGAGCAGCAGGCGCTGGACGAGAACGCCGAGACGCTGGCCGCGATCACCAAGGAGTTCGCCGACGCCCGCGAGCGCCTGGACCACCTCACGCGGCAGCAGTCGCGGCTGGAGCAGGAGATCGCCACGCTCGACTCGCGCCGCAAGTCGGAGGAGGGCCGCATGTACTCCGGCCTGATCACCTCCGAGAAGGAGAGCGAGGCGCTGCGCAACGAGCTGCACAGCATCAAGGGGCGCAAGCGCGACCTGGAGGACCAGCTCATCGAGGTGATGGAGGAGCTGGAGGGCCTGGAGTCGCTCACCACCACGCTCAAGGAGCGCTACGACGAGCTCACCACCAAGGTGGCCGAGCTCACCGAGGCGCGCGACCACGCCGCCTCCGACATCGACGCGGAGATCGCGCAGCGCCACGCCGAGCGCGAAGCCCTGGCCGCCGACGTGCCCGAGGAGATCCGCGGCCACTACGAGGAACTGCGCGACAAGAAGCAGGGCGTGGCCGTCGCGGAGCTGGAAGGCCGCTCCTGCGGCGGCTGCCGCCTGGAGCTGACGGCCATCGAGCTGGAAGAGCTCAAGGAGGACGTCACCAAGGGCTTGGCCAAGTGCCCGCAGTGCGGGCGCATCCTGGTGCTCGCGGCCTAGCTGCGGTTCCCAGGACATTGCCGCCCGGTCAACCGGGCGTCTCAGCCCAGAGTGGGATCCACGACGAGTCGCACCGGGTTGCCCTCCTTGCTCGCCAGGCGCTCCACGCCCCGGGCCACCTCGGACAGCGGCATGACCTCGGTGACCGACTTGGACACGTCCAGGCGTCCGGAGGCCACCAGGTCGACCAGCTCGTCGAGGTGGCGCTTGGCGTAACCCAGGTGGCCCAGGATGCTCTGCGACTGCACGCCCAGGAGGACCCCGGGGCCCAACTGGATCGGCTCCAGCGACAGTCCCACCATGAGCAGCCGGCCGTGGCGGCCCAGGCAGCTCGCGCCCTGTGCCAGCACGGCGTTCGCCCCGTACAGGTCGACGGCGAGGTCCAGGCCCAGGCCGCGGGTGATCGCCATGACTTCGGCTTGGACGTCCTGCGTGGTGGGGTCCAGCGCGTGGTCGGCGCCCATCTCCAGGGCGCGCTCGCGGGCGGCCGCGTTGGGGTCGACCGCGACGATCGTCGCCGCGCCCACCATGCGCGCGATCTGCACCGCGTGCACCCCGAGGCCGCCGATGCCCCACAGGCCCACCGTCTCGCCCGCCCTGAGGCCGGCGCGCTCCACCAGTCCCGCGTACGGCGTGGAGACGGCGTCGGCCAGGATCGCCGCCTGCTCGATCGGCACGTGGTCCGGCACCTGCGTCAGCGCCATCGCCGGCACCACCACGTACTCGGCCCACGCGCCGTCGTAGGCGAAGCCCATGATCATGAACTGCAGGCACTCGTCCAGCCGGCCGCGCGAGCAGTTGGCGCACGAGAAGCAGGGCTTGCCGCCCGCCATCGCCACCCGCTGGCCCACGCGCCAGCCCTGCACCTGCTCGCCCAGCGCCTCGATCACGCCGGCCGCCTCGTGCCCCGGCGTGAGCACGGGCAGCATGCCCGGCAGCGAGCCGTCGATGAGGTGCACGTCGGACAGGCAGATGCCGCACGCCTGCACGCGCACCAGCGCCTCCAGCGGGCCGGGCTGGGGGACCGGCACCACCTCCAGTGTGAGCTTCCTCGACCCCTGGTCGAACCGTGCCGCCCGCATGGTGTCCACGTCCCGCTCCTGTTCCGCTCCGCCGGATGCCGGCCCGCAGGCTAGAACGCCCTGACGCGCGTCGCCCGAATCGCGTGGCGCGTTGGTTAGCATCCGTCCGACGTCGCGAGGGGAGTGGCACGCCATGGGGGACGACATGCGCAGCCTGCGCGAGCAGGTGCGACCGGACGACCGCGAGCAATTGCGCATCGCGCTGGTGATGAGCGGCGGCAGCAGCCTCGCGATCTGGATCGGCGGCGTGAGCGCCGAGGTGCATCGCCTCACCCAGACCGCGCCGGGGGACGCGACCGGCTACGGCGCGCTGCTGGACATCACGCGGTCCGAGGCGCGGATGGACGTCATCGCAGGCACCAGCGCGGGCGGCCTGAACGGTGCGTTCCTGGCGCTCGCCGCCGCGCGCACCGCCGACCTGTCGCCGCTCGCGGAGCTGTGGGCGACCCGGGGCGCGGCCAGCGAGCTGCTGCGCCCCGCGCTGGAGGCCGACCCGCCCTCGCTGCTGCGCGGCGACGGCTACTTCCTGCCGGAGCTGCGCCGGGCGCTCCAGGGCATCTGGGACGCCGGCCGCCGGTACGTGCCACCCGACGTGATGCCGCTGCACCTGATCATGACCACGACCGTGCTCGCCGGTGTGCCCAAGACGTTCGTGGACGACTTCGGCAACCGCCTGCACGAGGTGGAGCATCGCGCGACGTTCGAGTTCCTCCGCGACGCGCGCACCGTGCCCGCCGGCGAGCCGGTGGACGCCCGCTCCCGCGCGCGGCGCGACCCGTTCGGCGACCCCGCGGTCGTCGGGCGCCTGGCGCTGGCCGCCCGCAGCACCGCGAGCTTCCCGGGCGCCTTCGAACCCAGCTTCGTGCCGATCGGCGCCGGCCACGACGAGCTGCACCCGGACATGAGCCAAGTGATCGACCTCGCGGCGAGCGGGTTCGTGCTCGACGGCGGCGTCCTGGTGAACCGTCCGGTCGACCTGGCGCTGCGCGCGGTCTTCCGCCAGCCCGCCGCCGCCCAGGTGCGCCGCGCCCTGATCTTCGTGGAGCCGGACCCGGCGGGGGAGCTCGCGCTGGAGCCGGACCGCTACGACCGGCCGCCTTCGCTGCGCCAGGTGATGGTCGACAGCCTCACCACGCTGCCCAGGGCCCAGTCCGTGGCGGGAGCGCTGGAGTCGCTGCTGGAGCACAACCAGCGCGTGCGCGAGCGCCGGGCCGTGCGGCTGCGCCTGGGTGGAAGCCCCGACGGCGCCACGGCGGGCGATGCGCCGGCGGCCGACGTGGCCGACCTCGCCGGAGCGCTGTTCCCCCGCTACGTCGAGCAGCGGCGCGAAGCCGCGCTGCGCACCGTGTTCGCGTTGGCCCGGCACGACCACTTGCTCGGCGTCGGCGTCCTGCCCGGCGGCGTGCCGGCGTGGTCGGAGCTGGAGTTCGCCGCGGCGTTCCGGCGCGCGCGGGAGCTGCCGTTCGTCCCCGACTCGATGGGCGACGACCCGGCAGAGCGTTGGGGCGTGGACTTCGCCGAGCACCTGGCGTACCTGGCCGTCGACGTGCTCAGGCGGGCGATCTGGCTGGTCCCGGCGGACCAAAGCGACCTGCGTCGCCGTGTGCGGGAGCGCCGCGCCGAGCTGCACGAGACGCTGCGGTCCCTGCACGGCCTGCGCGAGGAGGACCGGCGCTTCTGGCAGGTCCTGCTGGCGGAGCTGCTGCCGCCGCCGGCGTCGGCGTC
>DATMKC010000302.1:0-5692 GCA_035553555.1 Egibacteraceae bacterium
CTCCCACACCGCCGGGTCCGTGGGGCCCACCTCCCGCCAGTCGCAGCCGCCCTGGCAGCGGCGCAGCACGGCGTCCGGGACGCGGGTGTGGTCGTTGAACGGCACCACCTGCGTGCAGTGCGCACAACGGTAGGTGGTCCCGCGGCGGACGGTCATGCCGCCGTCACGAGTCCAGGACCCGCTTGTCCTTGACGGAGCCGTCCTCGCCCAGGGTGTAGACCAGCGGCACGGCGGTCGCGATCTCCACCGCCACGATCGCCTCGTCGTCCAGCCCGTCGAGGTCCTTCACGATGGAGCGCAGCGAGTTGCCGTGCGCGGCCACGAGCACCGTCTGGTCGGCGCTCGCGGCCGGCAGGATCTCCCTCCGGAAGTACGGCAGCGTGCGGTCGGCGGTGTCCTTCAGGCTCTCGCCACCGGGCGGGGGGATGTCGTAGCTGCGCCGCCACACCTTGACCTGGTCGGCGCCGAACTCCTCGGCGGTCTGCGCCTTGTCCCTCCCGGTGAGCGCGCCGTAGAAGCGCTCGTTGAGCTCCCACGCCTGCACTTGCTCCAGGTCCGGCTGGCCAAGCTCGTCCAGCACCGCGCGCCCGGTCTCGATCGCCCGGCGCAGCATGGACGTGAACGCGCGGTCCACGCGAACCCCTTCGGCGGCCAGGCGCCGCCCCGCGCGGTGGGCCTCCTCCCGGCCCAGGTCGGACAGCGGCGTGTCCACCCAGCCCGTGAAGCGGTTCTCGGCGTTCCACACGGACTGGCCGTGGCGGATGAGGATGAGCGTGCCCACGCGAGCGGTTCTCCCTGGTCGGTCCGACGATGCGCCACATTGCAGCACGCCGCCGCCTGCACGCGCGAATGCGGGGCTAGGCTGAATCGCATGGCGAGCGACGAGACCCACGTCGAGGTGGCGGGCGAACGCGTGCGGGTGTCCAGCCCCGGCAAGGTGATGTTCCCCGCCCAGGGCTGGACCAAGATGGACCTCGTCGAGCACTTCCTGGCCACCCGCGAGGGCGCGCTGCGCAACGTCTACGGCCGGCCCACGGTGCTGAAGCGCTGGAACAAGGGCGTGGGCGCCGAGCCGGTGTTCCAGAAGCGGGCACCCAAGCAGAGCGCGCACACCTACGCCACGATCAGCTTCCCGTCGGGGCGCACCGCGGACCTGCTGGTCCCGCGTCACGCCGCCGACGTCGTCTGGATGGCCCAGCTCAACTGCATCGACTTCAACCCGTGGCCGGTGCGCGCGGAGGACACCGACCACCCCGACGAGCTGCGCGTCGACCTGGACCCCACACCGGACACCGGTTTCGAGGTGGTACGGGAGGTCGCGCTGGTGTGCGGCGACGTGCTGCGCGAGCACGGCCTGACCGGCTGGCCCAAGACCTCCGGCAACCGCGGCATTCACATCTTCGTGCGCATCGCGCCGGAATGGTCCTTCACCCTGGTGCGGCGCGCCGCCCTGGCGCTCGCGCGAGAGGTGGAGCGGCGCGTGCCCGGCAAGGCGACGTCGGCGTGGTGGAAGGAGGAGCGCCACGGCGTGTTCGTCGACTACAACCAGAACGCGCGCGACCGCACCGTGGCGTCCGCCTACAGCGTGCGCCAGACCGGCCTGGTGAGCGCGCCGCTGCGCTGGGACGAGGTCGCCGACGTCGACCCGCGCGACTTCCCGATGGACCGCTACGCCGCCACGCGCTACGCCGTCGTGGGCGACCTCACGGACGGCATCGACGAGGCGCCGGGCCGCCTGGACCAGCTGCTGGAGCTGTCCAGGCGCGACGAGGCCGAGGGCCTGGGCGACGCGCCGTGGCCGCCGCACTTCCCCAAGATGGAGGGCGAGCCGCCGCGCGTGCAGCCCTCGCGCCGCCGCGCCCCGTAGGCTGCTGTCGCGACGGGAAACGGCAAGGGGAGGCGCGGTGCGGGCTCGGGTGGTGATGCGCGCGTTCCTGGTGACGCTGCTGGCCGCCTACGCCACCGCCTACGTGCCCGCCGCCATGGGCGAGGCCGAGCAGCCCGCGTCCGGTGTCGCGGCCGACGACGGCTCCGGCGCCGTACTGCGACAGGACCCGCCGCCGGAAGGCCGGCGCGTGGAGCGCCTGGCGGGCACCGATCGCGTGGGCACCGCCGTCGCGGTGGCGCGCGCCACCTACGCGCGGGCGACGGTCGCGCTGCTGGCGAGCGCGGACGGCTACGCCGACGCGCTGGTCGCCGCGCCCTACGCCGCCGACCTCGGCGCCCCGCTGCTGCTGACACCGCGCGACCGCCTGCCGGAGGCGGTGGCCGACGTGCTGGCCGACCTGGGCGTGCGCCGCGTGACGCTGCTGGGCGGCCCGGCCGCGATCTCCGAGGAGGTCGCGGACACGCTGCGCCGGACCTACCGCGTCGGCCGCGTGGCCGGCGCGGACCGCTACGGGACCGCGGCGCGGGTCGCGCTGCTGGTGCCGGCCTCCGACGAGGTGTTCCTGGCCACCGGCGCCGGCTTCGCCGACGGCCTGGCCGTGGGGCCGCTCGCGGCGGCGGCCGGCGCGCCGATCCTGCTGACCCTGCCCGACCGGCTGCCGGAGGTCACGGCGCAGCGGCTGGCCGAGCGCGGGCCGCGGCGCGTGACGCTGGTCGGCGGCAGCGGGGCGATCGCGCCGGAGGTGGAGTCGTCGCTGCGGGCGGACGGCTGGCAGGTCCGCCGCCTGTCGGGTGCGTCCCGCCACGCCACCTCCGTGGCCGTGGCCGACGCCGCCATCGCCGAGGGTGCGAGTCCCGCGGAGGTGTGGCTGGCCGACGGCGAGCGCTTCCCGGACGCCCTGGCGGCCGGCCCGGCCGTCGCGGCGCGCGGCGGCGTGCTGCTGCTGGTCGACGGCCGGCGCCTGGGCGCCGCGACGCCGGTGGGTGACTGGCTGCGGGCGCGCAAGGAGGCGCTGCGGCGCATCGTGGTGCTGGGCGGCCCCGGCGTGATGGCCCCCGACGCCGCCGCCCAGATCGAGGCCATCCTGGCCGGCCGGCAGCTGCCGCGCGGGGGCCGCGGCCTGCTGCCGGAGCACCGGCTGGTGGCCCTGTACGGGCACAGCTCCACGCCGGCGCTGGGGTCCATGGGCGAGCAGCCGCCGGAGCAGGCGGCCGACCGGGCCGTCGCCGCCGCGCAGCCCTACGAGCAGGGCGGCAAGCCGGTGCTGCCCACCTTCGAGTTCATCGCCACCGTGGCCACGGCGGGGCCCGGGACGTCCGGGCTGTACCGGGCGCCCACCGACCCCGCGGTCATCCAGCGCTCCCTGGACGCGATCCGGCGCGTGCGCGGCTACCTGGTCCTGGACATCCAGCCCGGCCGCTCGGACTTCCTCACGGAGTCCAAGCGCTACGAGCACTTCCTTGCCCAGCCCGACGTCGGCCTGGCTCTGGACCCGGAGTGGCGCATGGCGCCCGACCAGCGTCCCGGCGAGGCGGTCGGCTCCGTGCACGCCTCGGAGATCAACGCCGTGTCGGCGTGGCTGGCGGACCTGGTGGCCCGCCACGCGCTGCCGGAGAAGCTGCTGCTGCTGCACCAGTTCCAGGACCGCATGATCCGCGAGCGCCACATGCTGGAGCCGCGCGAGGGCCTGGCGATCACGGTGCAGATGGACGGCTTCGGCAGCCGCTCGCAGAAGCTGGCGACGTACGCCCGCACGCGCACCGGGCCGCCGTTGCACAACGGCTTCAAGCTGTTCTACGACGAGGACGTGAACCTGTACCAGCCGCACGAGGTGCTGGCCCTGGACCCGGTCCCGGACTTCGTCAGCTACCAGTAGGGCGCAGCTGCAGCGAGGACTCCGCCAGGATGGCCACCTTGCCATCGGCGGCGCGCACCTCGCCGCGGGTCACGGCGATGCTCTTGCCGTGGTGGACCAGGCGCCCCTCCGCCGTCAGATCGCCGCTGCCGGGCCACACCGGCCGCAGGAAGCGCAGCTTGAGGTCCAGGGGCCGGAACGCCACGTCGGCCGGAAGTGCGGGCATCACGGCGCTGGTGAGCGCGGCGTCGGCCAGCATGGCGGTCGCACCGCCGTACAGGTACGGGGCGGGGGAGCACAGCCACTCCGAGGCGGGCATGCTCCAGCGCACCGCGTCGTCGCCGATCTCCTGCGGCCGGATGCCGGTCAGGTGGGACACCGGCGGCCGCGGCAGCGCGCCGCTCAGCCAGCCGGTGAAGATCTCCCGTCCGGTCAGGCCGGCGAACGCCGCCGGGTCGGCGACGGCGCCCTCCGCCTCGCGCCGCCACGGGTCGGGCGTCGGCGGCGCGTCGTCCGGCCCTGGCAGCGGCGCATCGTCGAACACGGGCACGTCCAGCACCACCAGGCGGCTGGTCGCGTGCGCCAGCAGCCGTCCTTGAGCATCGGTGATCCGCGCCTCCGTGAGCCCGGTCGTGCGTCCCGCCTTGATCACCTCCGCCTGGGCGATCAGGCGCTCGGCGTCCATGCCCGCGGGCCGCAGGTAGCTGATGGACAGCTCGCTGGTGGTGCACACCTTGCCGGCGGGAAGGGAATTGCCGAACGCCGCGCCCAGCGGCGCGTCGCTGACCAGCGCCGCGGTCGACGGCATCAGGTGGCCGGTGGCGTCCAGCAGCCAGCGCGTCACCGGCAGCGTGAACACCGAGTGCGTCAGGCCGGCGTCGGCGGGCCGCAGCCCCGTCAGGCGGCTGATCGGCGGGGCCGGGAAGCGCCGCTCCAGGAAGCCGCGCATCGACTCGATGCCGGAGAGCCGTGTCAGGCCGGGGCTGGCCCGCACGCCGCGCACCGGCTCGTCCCACACGTTCACGCGCGTACCACGTCCTCGAACCCGGGGCCGTCCGGCCGCTCCAGCTGGTCCATGCCGCACTGCTCGGGCGCCTTGTCCGGGCGCCAGCGTTCGAAACGCGTCGCGTGGCGGAAACGTTCCCCGGTGAGCTGGTCGTAGCTGACCTCGCACACCAGCTCGGGCGCGACCGCGGTCCACGACATGTCCTTGCCGCCGCTCCAGCGGCTCTCCTGGCCGGGCTTGCGCGCGGCGTCGCCGAAGCTGTCCTGGCGCACCAGAGGCAGCAGGCGCTCCAGGATCGCCACCCGGTCGGCGTCGCCGAAGCCGGAGCAGTGCCCGATGAAGTGCAGCTGGCCGGCGCCGTTGTACAGCCCCAGCAGCAGCGAGCCGATCTTGCCGCCGTCCTTGTGCTCGCGGTAGCCGCCGATCACGCAGTCCACGGTGCGGCGGTGCTTGACCTTCACCATGGCGCGCTCGCCCTCGGCGTAGGCGCCGTCCAGCCTCTTGGCCACGATGCCGTCACAGCCGGCCGACTCGAAGTCGCGGAACCAGCGCCCGGCCTCCTCCACGTCGGAGGTCGACGGCGTGAGGTGCCACGGGGAGCCGTCGAGCTCCGCGGCGAACAGCGTTTCCAGGGCCGCGCGGCGCTCGCTGAACGGGGCGCCCCGCAGGTCGCGGCCGCCCGCGGCCAGGCAGTCGAACGCGATCAGGCGCGCGGGCGTCTCCGCGGACAGCATGCGCACGCGCGACTCGGCCGGGTGCAGCCGGTTCTGCAGCGCGTCGAAGTTCGTCCTGCCGTCCAGGACCACGACCACTTCGCCGTCCACGACGGCGTCCGGGGGCAGCAGCGCGACGACCGGCTCCAGCTCGGGGAAGTAGCGCAGGAGCGGGCGCTGGTTGCGGCTGTCGATGCGCAGCGGGTCGCGCCAGGCCACCATGCGGAAAC
>DATMKC010000303.1:0-5284 GCA_035553555.1 Egibacteraceae bacterium
CGGCAGGCACGTCGCGCTCGGGCCCGTGCGGACGTCCAAGCGCACCCTGGCGGCCGCGGGGCTCGGCGCCGCCACCCTCACGGGCGTGCTGCTGCGCCGGCTGCGCCGCGCCTGACGCGCTGCGGCTGATCGGCCAGGCCCGCCCGCACTGCAGGCCACTGCGCGCCGTGGCAAGCTGCCGGTGATGGTCTTCCGCTCCCATGCGCGCCTCACCCCCGAGGCACTGTCGCCCGCCGCCGCGCTGGCGTTCGTGGCCGACGCGTCCGCGGGCGGCACCGTGCTGTTCACCGGCACGGTGCGCGACCACGCGGATGGGCGCGAGGTCGCCTCGCTGGAGTACGAGGCGTACGCCGAGGTGGCGCAGCCGCGCATGGAGGAGCTGGCGGCCGAGGCGCACCGCCGGTGGCCGGCGCTGGCCGCCGCCTGGCTGGAGCACCGCGTCGGCGCCCTGGAGATCGGCGAGGCCGCGGTGGTCGTCGCGGCGTCGGCGCCCCACCGCGACGACGCGTTCGCCGCCGCGCGCTGGCTGATCGACACGCTCAAGGAGACCGTGCCCATTTGGAAGCGTGAGCTGTGGGCGGACGGTGGCGCGCACTGGCCCGGCACGCCGGACCCCGTCGGCGGCACCGTGGCGGGGGACTAGTGGGTCGCGACCTCGCCATCGACCTGGGCACCGCCAACACGCTGGTGTGGGCGCGCGGCCGCGGCATCGTGCTGAACGAGCCGAGCGTCATCGCCGTCAACGCCCGCTCCGGCGCCGTGCTGGCCATGGGACGCGACGCCTACGGCATGGTCGGCCGCACGCCGGGCCACATCGTCACGGAGCGGCCGCTGCGCGGCGGCGCGATCACCGACTTCGGCACCACGTCGCGCATGATCGAGCTGGTGCTGCGCCGGTGCGGCGTCACGCGCTGGAGCAAGCCGAAGGTGCTGATCTGCGTGCCCAGCGCGATCACGCACGTGGAGCGCCGGGCCGTGGAGGAGGCCGCCAAGCAGGCGGGCGCCTCGCACGCCTACCTCATGGAGCAGCCCATGGCGGCGGCCATCGGCGCCCGCCTGCCGGTGCACGAGCCCATGGGCAACATGGTCCTGGACGTGGGCGGCGGCACCAGCGAGGTGGCGGTGATCTCGCTGGGCGGCGTGGTGGTGGCCAAGGCGGTGCGCGTCGGCGGCTTCGACATCGACGCCGCGATCCAGGCGTTCATCCGCAACCATTACGCGGTGGCCATCGGCGAGCGCACCTCCGAGGAGCTCAAGATGGCGATCGGCTCCGCTTACCCCCAGTCGGAGGAGCCCAAGGCGGAGATCCGCGGGCGCGAGCTGGCCACCGGCCTGCCCAAGACGGTGGTGATCGGCTCCGACGAGATCCGCGAGGCCATCGACGAGCAGGTCACCCAGATCGTCGGTGCGGTCACCGACACGCTGGCGGACTGCCCGCCGGAGCTCACCCAGGACGTGCTGCGCAGCGGCATCTGGCTGGTCGGCGGGGGCGCGCTGCTGCAGGGCCTGGACGCGCGCATCGCGCAGGAGACGCAGGTGAAGGTCAACGTCGTCGACGCGCCGCTGGAGGCGGTCGTGGTGGGCGCCGGCACCACGTTGGAGTCCTTCGACAACCTCAAGCACCTGTTCGTCTAGCGCCCGTACACTCGCCAGCGACATGACTGCGGGCCTTTCCACGCCGCTCCATCTGGCTGCCTCCCTGCTGGCCCTGTCGGCGGCGGTCGGCCTCGCCGTCGTCGGGATCGTGGGCCTGCGGGCGCGCCGCCCCGGCTCCCTGCTGGTCACCGTGGGCGCGCTCCTGCTGGCCGTCGGTCACGGCCTGGCGGGGGCACTGGTGACGCAGGCCGCCGACGTCGCCGCGCTGCTGGTCCCGCTGCCGCCGCTGCCCCCGACGCTGTTCGCCGCCGCGGGCGGGGCGCTGGCCGTGATCCGGCTGCTGCCGCGCGGCGGCGCCGCGGCGCTGGCCGGCGTGGGCCTGGGCCTGCTGGGGGCCGCCGAGCTGGTCTCGCGCTCCTCGGCCACCGCGGGTGCGGTGCTGCTGGTGCTGGGCGCGCTCGGCGTCGGCGTGTGGCTGTGGGCGGGCAGCGCCCGGCGCCTGCTGGCCAAGGTCGCCACCGCGTTCGTGGCGCTGCTGCTGGCGCTGATCGTCCTGGTCGCAGGCATCCTCAGCGGCCAGGCCTCCGGCCAGCTCGTGGACGAGGAGCTGGCCCGCCTGGAGGACCTGTCGGTGCGGCTGGCCGACGAGATCGGCTCGGCCTGGCCGCAGGACGCCATCGCCGCCGCCCGGCCGCTGCGCAACTCCGGCCAGCTCCTTCTGGGCATCGCGCCGGACGACCGCGACCGCCTGGCGGACATCAACGACCTGTCCTTCCGCCAGCAGGACTTCTTCGCGCTGCTCGGCGCCGACGGCCGCGTGGTGACCGCCTACTCCGACGACCCGGCGCTGCTGTCCGGCTCCTTCACGCTGGCGCTCACCGGCGCGCAGGCGGTGGACCGCATCCTGGAGGGCCGCGACGAGGACGGCGGGCTGGTCACCGTGGGCGGCAAGCTCGTGGCCCTGGGCGCGGTGAAGCTCGCGGCGCAGGACGCGCGCGCCGAGGAGCCGCCCATCGGCGTGCTTTTGACCGGGAGGGTGGTCGACGAGGTCTGGGCGGCGCAGACCGCCCGCGCCCAGGGCGCCGGCATCGTGGTGGAGGTCGCCGAGGCGCCCAGCGTCGCCTCGCCGGAACTCCCCGTCGCCGGGACCGACCCCGCCCGCGACGTCATCCGCGCCACCACGCAGGGCGAAGGCACCGGCGTGCTGACCGGCGACGGGCGCAGCGCCTACGCCGCGTCGGCGCCCATCCGCGACCCCAACACCGCCACGCTGGTGGGCCGCATCGCCACGGTGCGCGCCGCCGAGGTGATCGCCGAGGTGGAGCGCGAGCAGGTCAGCTCGCTGTTCGTCATCGCCGTGCTGGGCGCCCTGGCCGCCGGCCTGGTCGGCGCGGCGATCACCCGGCGCCTGGTCGCGCCGGTGCGCCGGCTCACCGAGGCCGCCGAAGCGGTGCGGGCGGGCCGCCTGGACACGCGCGCCCAAGTCGACACGCCCGACGAGATCGGCCGGCTGGGCCGCACGTTCGACGAGATGACCACGTCCCTGGCGGCGCAGTCGGCGGAGCTGGTCGAGGCCGCCGAGGTGCAGTCCCGGCTGCGCGCGCGCCTGGAGGCGATGACCGACTCGATGGGTGACGCGCTGGTGGCCGTCGACGCCGCCGGCGAGATCGTGACGTTCAACCCGGCGGCGGAGCGGCTCACCGGGCGCCGCGCCGCCGACGTCGCCGGCGGCCCCCTGGACCGGGCGCTGCGCCTGGCCGCGACGCCGGACACGCCGGTCGCGGTGGTCCTCGGCGCGCCCGACAGCGAGGACCAGGTGCAGGTCCAGGTCCTGCTGCGCGGCCAGCGCGGGCGGCCGGTGCAGGCCGCGGTGACGGCCTCGCCTGTGCGCGACGCCGACGGCAAGGTCCTGGGCCGCGTGCTGGTGCTGCGCGACATGACGCGCGAGGCCGAGGTCGAGCGCATGAAGGCGGAGTTCCTGGCCAACGTCAGCCACGAGCTGCGCACGCCGCTGACGCCCATCAAGGGCTACGCCGACATCCTGGCGCGCCGCGACGTCGACAAGGACAAGGCCCGCCGCTACGCCCAGCAGATCCTGGAGTCCACCGCGCTGCTGGAGCGCATCGTCGGGATGATCGTGGACTTCGCCGCGCTGGACTCCGGCCAGGTCGAGCTGGCGCGCGAGCCGGTGCGCCTGTCCGACCTGGTCGCCGAGACGCTGGGCGAGTGGCGCGCGCGCCACCCCAAGCGCGAGTTCAAGCGGCGCGTCGCCAAGACGCTCCCCGCCGTGCTGGCGGACCCGGCGATGCTGCGCCGCGCCCTGGACGAGCTGCTGGACAACGCCGTGAAGTTCTCCCCGCGCGGCGAGCCGGTCAGCGTGACGGCCGCGGTGGAGGAGGACCGCGCCGGGCGCTGGGTGCGCCTGTCCGTGCGCGACCGGGGCGTGGGCATCGACCCGGAGACGGCCGCCAACGTCTTCAGCGACTTCTATCAGGTCGACGCCAGCGAGACCCGCCAGTTCGGCGGCTTGGGTCTGGGCCTGGCGCTGGTGCGCCGCATCGTCGAGGGCGTCGGCGGCCGGGCCGCCGTCGACTCCGAGCCGGACGAGGGCACGGAGGTTCACCTGCTGCTGCCGGCTGCCGAAGACACAGGCAGGAAACCGCGCGGCACCAGGAGTTCCGGCTGACGCCGCATGGGCTGCGCGGCGGACCCCCGGACCTACCATGGGACGCAGCATGAAGGCGGGACTCGCGGCGCTGCTCTCGCTGGCCATCGCCCTGGCGCTGGCCGGTTGTTCCACCGCGCGCCTGGGTGGCGCCGCCGGGCGGCTGACCCAGGGCGAGACGGTGATGGTGCAGCAGGGCGACGGCTGGCGCGCCCTGGCGGCCGGTGACAGCGTCCCGGACGGCGCCCGCGTGCGCACCGGCCTGGAGACCGCGCGGCTGGAGCTGCAGCGCGGCGAACTGTGGCTGGGCCACTCCGCCACCGTGCGCCTGCGCGGCGACGACGTGGAGGTCGAGCGCGGCGAGATCGTCCTGCACAGCCAGGGCGCCCGCGCCTCCTGGCAGGCCGTCGAGGTCACCGGCGAGGGTGTGTTCCGCCTGGCGCCGGGCGCGTCCCCGCGCGTGGGCGTGTACGCGGGCGAGGTCACGGTCGCGCGTCCCGGCGAGCAGCGGCGCCTGCCGGCGCTGCGCCAGCTTGGCCTGGCGGCCCGGCGCCTGCCCGCGGAGCCGGACCCGCTGTACTACGACACCGGCGACGACTGGGACCGCGAGCTGTTGCCCAAGGCGATCTCGTTCGACGAGGAGGTGTCGCGCCTGGCGCGCGGCATCGACCGCGAGTACGGCACGGACCCGCAGCCGGCGGACTTCTACACCAGCTTCACGGCCGTGCGCCCGGAGACCGTGCCCGTGCTGGCCGCCACGGCGCGCCGCGCCGACGCCGACGGCAGCTTCGGCCCGCCGTCGGACGCGCTGGTGACGCTGTTCGTCTCCTCCGCGGTCGCGGCCGCCCAGGGCCTGGCGATCGAGGACGCGGTGCGCCGGGTCGCCGACAAGCGCGCGGTCGGCGCGCGCTGGGGGCTCATCGCCGTGGAGGAGGACATCGACGTGCAGCGCCTGGCCGCGGCCGTCGACCTCGCGCGGGAGCGCCGCCAGATCGTGGCGCCGGACGACGAGCGCACCATCGG
>DATMKC010000304.1:0-2430 GCA_035553555.1 Egibacteraceae bacterium
GTCCCGGGCCGTGCCCCCCAAGGCGCAGCCCGGGCGCGCGGCGCGCAGCCGGCCCGCCGTCCGCACCTGCGCGTGGTCGGCCAGCCCCGCCACGGCATGCGCTACTTCGTGCTGGCGGTGACGATCGGCGCCCTGGGCGTGTTCGGCATCGTCGGGCTGCACGCGCTGGCGGCCGAGCAGTCCTTCGCCGTGCGCGGCCTGGAGCGGGAGGTCAGGGACCTGTCGCTGGCCTACGACGAGCTCACCGCCGAGATCGCGGCGCTGGAGTCCCCGGAGCGCGTGCGCCAGGTCGCCCTGGGCCAGTTGGGCATGGTGCCGGCGAGCCGGCCGGGGTTCCTGGTGGCCGACGCCCCTGAGCGTGGCGGATCCGGTGACGACGATTTCGTGGCGGCGCGCGGCACACTGCCCGCACCCGGCGGCAGCGACGTCGCCGACCCCGTGAAGCAGGTGCTGGCCGAGGGCTCCTAAGCCCGCTGAACGCACGTCAGGAGCGGCATGTCCGGGCAATCCACGCTCACCCGAGCGCGGCCTCGCCCCGCGGCGCCTTCCGGCGCCTCCCGCCGCGGCGGCCCGCCGCCGCGGTGGCCGCCCCCGTCGTGGGGACCTGCCGCGGCCGAGTGGTACGGCCGGCTCAGCGCCGCGCTGCGCCGCTCGCGCAGCCGCCGCCGCCTGACCGTGATGCTGGCCGGCTACCTGGTGCTGACCCTGCTGATGTCGTGGCGGCTGGTCAGCATCCAGGTGCTGCAGTCCGAGGAGTACCAGAGCCTCGCGGCGCGGCAGACCCACCGCGACATCGAGCTGCCCGCGCGCCGCGGACGCCTGTACGCGCGCGACGGCGAGCCGCTGGCGATGTCGCTGGAGGCCGCCACCGTCTACGCCAACCCGCGCGTGTACGAGCGCAACGGCATCGATCCCAGCTTCATCGCCGCGACGCTGGCGCCCCTGGTCGACCGGCCGCTGCTGGACGTCATGCGCGCGCTCACCAAGGACACGTCGTTCTCCTTCGTCGCCCGCCAGCTCCCGCGCGAGGTGGGCGAGCAGATCGAGGCGCTGAAGCTGCCCGGCATCCAGCTGCTCAGCGAGCCCCGCCGCGTCTACCCCTCGGACGGCCTGGCCGCCCAGACCATCGGCTTCGCCGGCGTCGACAACCAGGGGCTGGCCGGCCTGGAGGCCCAGTACGAGTCCGTCCTGGCGGGCAAGCCCGGGCGCATGTGGCTGGAGCGCGCCCCGCGCGGGCTGACCATCGACCACGGCTCCCGCGAGGTGGAGCCATCCGTGGCCGGCACCGACCTGGTGCTGACGCTGGACCGCGAGATCCAGCACGCCACCGAGCGCGCGCTGGCCGACGCCGTGGCCGAGCACGGCGCGGTGGGCGGCTCCGCGGTCGTGGTGGACGCCGAGTCCGGCGAGGTCCTGGCCATGGCGTCGGCACCGACCTACGACCCGGCGCGCATCGACGGCTCCGACGAGTACGCGCGGCGCAACCGCGTGGTCACCGACGTGTTCGAGCCGGGCAGCGTGAACAAGGTCATCACCGCGGCCGCGGCGCTGGAGGCCGGCCTGGTGCGCCCCGACGAGGTGTTCACCGTCCCGGACACCTTCCCCGTGGCCGGCAAGCGCTTCAAGGACTCCTCGCCGCACGAGACCAAGCCGATGACGTTCGCGCAGATCATGGAGGAGTCCTCCAACGTGGGCACCATCCAGGTGGCGCTGCGCCTGGGGGAGGAGCGCATGTACCGCGCGCTGCGCGCCTTCGGCTACGGCGAGCGCACCGGCCTGGGCTTCCCCGGCGAGTCCGCGGGCCTGCTGTGGCCGACCGAGGACTGGTCCGGCACCAGCCTGCCCACGATCTCCATCGGCCAGGGCGTGTCCGCCACGCTGCTGCAGGTGGCGCAGGTGTTCGGCGTGATCGCCAACGGCGGCGAGTGGGTCGAGCCCCTGCTGGTGCGCGGCGAGGTCGGGCCGGACGGGATGCTGCGCCAGGGCGAGACGCCCAAGCGGCGGCGGGTGGTGTCGCGTGAGACCGCGACGCAGATCGCCGCCATGCTGAGCGCCGTGGTCGAGGGCGAGCGGGGCACCGGCACGCGCGCCGCCGTGCCCGGCTACCGGGTGGCGGGCAAGACGGGGACCGCGCAGAAGGCCTCCACCACGCGGCGCGGGTACGAGGACGGCGCCTACATCGCGAGCTTCGCCGGCTTCGCCCCGGCCGACAACCCGCGCCTGGTGGCCGCCGTGATGCTGGACGAGCCCGACACGATCTACGGCGGCGTGGCCGCCGCGCCCGTGTTCAGCGAGATCATGAGCTTCGCCCTGGGCCACCGCCGCATCCCGCCCAGTGACGCGGCCGCCGCGGCCCGGGCCGCCGAGCCGGCGCGCGCCGCCGCCCCGCCGGCCGCGGCCGGCGACGACGACGGCTGACCGCGTGCCGAC
>DATMKC010000305.1:0-7828 GCA_035553555.1 Egibacteraceae bacterium
GTGCTGCGTCCCGCCGACGGTAAGGGCCAGGGCTTCGAGGTGGAGGCGGCCGAGGACGGCTGGCGCGTGCGCGGGGAGCGCGTCGAGCGCTGGGTCGTCATGGCGGACCTGGACAACGAGGAGGCCGTGCGCTACCTGCAAGGCCGCCTGGTGCGCGCCGGCGTGGAGAAGGCGCTGCTGGACGCGGGCGCGCGGCGCGGCGACGCCGTGGAGATCGCCGGCGCTGTGTTCGACTTCGAGCCCGAGCGCGCCGACATGCCGGATGATGAGGACGACGACGACGATGCGCTGGAGCCGCTCGTCGACGAGGTCATGTTCGAGGACGAAGACGACGACTTCGCGCTCGCCGAGCAGCAGGAGGACGACGCCGAGTGACCCGGCCGCAGGCCGCGACCGAGCCGCGCTTCCCCCGGCCCAGCAGGGCCGTGGTGAAGGTCGGCTCCTCCAGCCTGCGCGGCGACGGCGGCCGCGGCATCGACCGCGCCCTCGTGAGCGACCTGGCGCGGCAGATCGCCGCCGTGCGCGCCGCCGGCACGGAGGTCGTCCTGGTCACCAGCGGCGCGGTCGCCGCCGGCATGACCGGCCTCGGCATGGCGCAGCGGCCGTCGGACACGCCCAGCCTCCAGGCGGCGGCCAGTGTCGGGCAGGGCGTGCTGATGCACACCTACAGCGAGGCGTTCGCCTCCTACGACGTGGTCTGCGGCCAGGTCCTGCTCACCCCGGACGACGTGGTTCACCGCGAGCGCTACCTCAACGCCCGGCACACCTTCACGCGCCTGCTGGAGCTGGGCGCGCTGCCGATCGTGAACGAGAACGACACGGTGGCCACCGACGAGCTGCGCTTCGGGGACAACGACCGCCTCGCGGCGCTGGTCGCGAGCATGCTCGGCGCCCAGCTCCTGGTGCTGCTGTCCGACGTCGAGGGGCTGCTGGACGGGGACCCGGCCATCGACCCGGCCGCCCCGCTGCTGGACCGCGTCGACGACCTGGCCGCGCTCGACGCCCGGCACTTCGGCGGCACCGGCTCGGAGCTGGGCAGCGGGGGCATGGCCTCCAAGCTGGAGGCCGCGCGCGTCGCGCGCTTCAGCGCCGCGCACACCGTGATCGCCAACGCCCGCCGCGACGGCGTGGTGACCGACGCCGTCGCCGGGGCGGGGGTCGGCACGTGGTTCGTCCCGGCGCGCCGCCGCCCCGACAGCCGCAAGCTGTGGATCGCCTTCGCCAAGCGCGCCGCCGGTCATCTGGTGGTCGACAGCGGCGCCGTGCGCGCGCTCACGGCCGGCAAGAAGTCGCTGCTCGCCGCCGGCGTGGTGGACGCGGCCGGGGACTTCGCCGCCGGTGACGCCGTGCAGGTGCGCAGCCCGGACGGCGTCGTCATCGCGCGCGGCCTGGTGGGCTACTCGCGCGAGGAGGTCCTGCGCATCCGCGGGCGCTCCAGCGAGGAGTTGGCGCGCGAGCTCGGCGAGGCGTACACGCGCGAGGTGATCCACCGCGACGCGCTGGTGATGCTGTCCGAAGGGCTCCCAGCGCCCGCCGACCAGGGCTAGGGGCGGCGTTGCGGCAGCGCGTCCGGGTCCACCCCGTGGTCGTCGACGAGGTGCTGGTCCAGCTCGTCGGCCGTCAGGAACCGCAGCTCGCACTTCGGGCACTGGCGCATGCGCTCACCCTAGCGCTGCTCGCGCTGGCGACGCTCGGCGCGGCCGCTCCGGCCGGCGCCCAGGCGCGCGACCCGCTGCGCGACCAGCTCTGGCACCTGGACCGCGTGCACGCCGAGGACGCATGGCCGGTCAGCCGCGGCGCCGGCATGGTCTTGGCCGTGGTCGACACCGGGGTGGACGCGTCCCACCCGGACCTCGCGGGCAACGTCGGGCGCGGCATCGACCTGGTGGAGGAGGGCACGCCCCCCGACGACCCCAACGGCCACGGCACGCTGGTGGCCGGCGTGATCGCGGCGGTGCAGGGCAACGGCCTGGGTGTGGCCGGGGCGTCCCCCGACGTGCGCATCATGCCGGTGCGCGTGCTGGACAAGGACGGCAACGGCAACTCGGAGCTGGTCGCGCGCGGCGTGCGCTGGGCCGCGGACAACGGCGCGCACGTGATCAACCTGAGCCTCGCCGAGGTCCCGGGACTGCTGTCCAGCCTGGGCGGGCTGTTCGGCGACGAGCTGAGTGACGCCATTCGCTACGCCGACGAGCGGGGCGCGGTCGTGGTCGCCGCAGCGGGCAACGACGGCCGCTCCAGCACGCCGTACCCGCGCGACCTGCCGCTGCTGGTGGTGGGTGCCACGGACCGCGGCGACCAGGTGTGGTCGTCGTCCAACCGCGACGCGCGCACGGTGTTCGCGCCGGGCGTGGAGATCGTGTCGACCTGGCGCGACCACGGTTACGGCCGGGCCAACGGCACCAGCTTCGCCACGCCGATCGTCTCGGCGCTGGCCGCGATCCTGCGCCAGCGCGGGCTGACCGCCTCGGAGGCGCGCGCCCAGATCGAGGCCACCGCCACACGCGTCGGCACCGGCCGCGGCCGCGTGGACTTCGCGCGGGCGGTGGGCGTGGAGCCGGCCCAGAGCCCGTCGCCCGCCGCCACGGCCGGTCCGCCCGGCGGGCAGCCGACGGCGTCGCCCGGCGCCACCCTGGAGGCGACCCCGCCGCCGCGCGATTCGCAGCCGCCCGGCGCGGACGGGCAGGCGCAGCCGCCGCCGCCGCGCACGGCGCCTCCCGAGGTGGTGTCGCCCTTGCCCGAGGGCGCGGGCGATCCCGTTGCCGGGCCGGACGTCGACCCGGACGTCCAGGTGCGGCCGGGCCTGGAGGTGCGCCAGTCCCGCGAGCCGTTGCGCTGGCTCGGGCTGGTCGCGCTGCTCGGCGTGGTCGCGGCGTTCGCCCGCGCCGCGCGCCGGCGCTGAGCGGCCGCCCGCTTGGCGGTTGCGTGACGCAACGCCGTACCATGGCGGGACTGCCCGTGTCCGCGGAGAGGAGGGCGGTGCATGTCCAGCGTTCGTCACGCCTGTGAGGCGGCCAAGGCCGCCGCGCCCGCGCTCGCGCGGGCCTCCACGGCTCGCAAGAACGCCGCGCTCGAAGCCATGGCCGCGGCGCTCGACGCGAACCACGCGCGCGTGCTGGAAGCCAACGCCGAGGACGTCGCCCGCGGCCGCGCCGAGGGGCTGTCCGAGGCGCTGATCGACCGGCTCACGCTGACCGGGGCGCGCCTGGACGCCATCGCGCAGGCGCTGCGCGACCTGATCGCGCTCAAGGACCCCATCGGTGAGCTCGTCCGCGGCTGGACGCTGCCCAACGGCCTGGAGGTGCGCCAGGTGCGGGTGCCGCTGGGCGTGGTGGCGATGGTCTACGAGGGCCGGCCCAACGTGACGGTGGACGCCGCCGGCCTGGCGCTCAAGAGCGGCAACGCCTGCGTGCTGCGCGGCTCGTCCAGCGCGATCAGTTCCAATGCGGCGCTGGCCGGGCTGCTGCGCGGCGCGCTGGAGGCCCAGGGCCTGCCGGCGGACGGCGTCGTGCTGATCGAGGACACCTCGCGCGACTCCGTCAAGGAGCTCGGCCGCATGCGCGGGCTGGTGGACCTTTTGATCCCGCGCGGCGGCGCCGGGCTCATCCAGGCCGTGGTGCAGGACTCGGTTGTGCCCGTCATCGAGACCGGCGTGGGCAACTGCCACGTGTACGTGGACGCCGCGGCCGACCTGGACAAGGCGCGGGCCATCGCGTTCAACGCCAAGGTGCACCGCCCCAGCGTGTGCAACGCCGCGGAGACGCTGCTGGTCCACCGCGCCGTGGCGGAGGAGTTCCTGCCCGGCATGGCCAAGGAGCTCACCGCCGCGGGGGTGGAGCTGGTGGGCGACGCCGACGCGCAGCGCCTGGCGGGCGCGGCGCCCGCCACCGACAGCGACTGGGACACCGAGTACCTGGACCTCAAGCTGGCGGTGCGGGTGGTGGACGGCCTGGACGAGGCGCTGGCGCACATCGCCCGCCACGGCACGCTGCACACCGAGGCCATCGTCACGGAGGACCGCGCCGCGGCGCGCCGCTTCGTCCAGGAGGTGGACGCCGCAGCCGTGATGGTGAACGCGTCCACGCGCTTCACCGACGGGGGCGAGTTCGGCTTCGGCGCGGAGATCGGGATCTCCACGCAGAAGATGCACGCGCGCGGGCCGATGGGCACGCAAGAGCTCACCACGACGAAGTACGTGGTGGAGGGAGAGGGCCAGGTGCGCTCGTGACGGACCCCCGATTCGCCGGCTTGGAGGACACGTCCTCCCGATTGGAGTCCGCCGGGTACCTGCCGGACCGCGCGATCACCACGGTGACGTTCCTGGCCGACCGCCTGGGCAAGCCGGTGCTGGTCGAGGGCCCCGCCGGCGTCGGCAAGACCGAGCTGGCCAAGGCCATCGCCAGCGCGCGCGGCGCGCAGCTGGTGCGCCTGCAGTGCTACGAGGGCCTGGACGAGGCCAAGGCGCTGTACGAGTGGAACTACAAGAAGCAGCTGTTGCGCATCCAGGCGGACTCCGACCGCGCCTGGGAGGACACCAAGGACGACATCTTCGGCCCGGAGTACCTGCTGACGCGGCCGCTTTTGCAGGCGATCACCGACGACATCGAGACGGTGCTGCTGATCGACGAGGTCGACAAGGTCGACTTCGAGTTCGAGGCGCTGCTGCTGGAGATCCTCAGCGACTTCCAGGTCACCGTCCCGGAGATGGGCACCGTGGCGGCGGTGCGCCGGCCGTTCGTGGTGCTCACGTCCAACAACACGCGGGAGCTGAGCGAGGCGCTGAAGCGGCGCTGCCTGTACCTGCACATGGACTACCCGGACATCGAGCGCGAGAAGGCGATCGTGCGCTCGCGCGTGCCGGAGGTGCCCGAGCAGCTCGCCGACCAGCTCGTGCGCATCGTGCGCAGCCTGCGCAACCTGGAGCTGCGCAAGGCGCCGTCGATCTCCGAGACGCTGGACTGGGCGCGCACGCTGCTGGAACTGGGCTACAGCGGCGTCGACGAGGGCGTGGCGCAGACCACGCTCAGCGTGCTGCTCAAGCACCAGAGCGACATCGACAAGGCGCTCGCGCACCTGGAGATGGCCGCCGACCCGGGGAGCAACTAGCCGGTGGCCGCCCCGGCCGACACGCGGCTGTCCGGGCTGCAGCGCCGGGTGCTCGACCTCGCCCACGCGCTGCGGGAGGCCAACGTGCCGGTGGCGGTCAGCGACGGCCTGGACGCGATGCGGGCGTCCGCGCTGATCGACCTGCTGGACCGCGGGCAGCTCCGCGAGGCGCTGGCCGCCACGATGGTGAAGTCGCCCAGCCACCGCGCCACGTTCGACCTGCTGTTCGACCTGTACTTCCCGGCGCGCGGGACGCAGCCCCTGCCCGGCGAGGCCGGCGACGAGGCCGAGCGGCCGGCCGAGTACGACGGCGACACGCACCACCAGGAGGCGCGCGACATCGACCAGTTCCTGGCGGAGCTGGTCATGCGCGTCATGGAGGGCGACGATGCCGCGATCCGGCGGCTGGCGATGGAGGCGGTGGAGAGCTTCGGCGCGGTGCGCCAGCGCGACGGGCGCGTGAGCTTCTTCGCCTACCGGGTGTTCCGCAACTTCAACCTGGGCGGGCTGCTGCGCCGCCTGATGACCGAGTCCGGCATGGACGGCGACGCGGAGGACGCGGCGAGCGCCCTGACCCGGCGGCTCCAGCGCGACGAGTTCGAGCAGCGCCTGCGGCGCTTCCGCGAGGAGATCGAGTCGGAGATCCGCCGCCGCCAGGTAGAGCAGCAGGGCGCGGACGAGATCGCCAAGCGCATGGCCCGCCCGCTGCCGGAGGACCTGGACTTCTTCCGCATCAGCGCGGAGGAGTCCGAGTCGATGCGGCGCCAGATCCGCCCCCTGGCGCGCAAGCTGGCCACGCGCGTGGCGGTCAAGCGACGGCGCGCCCGCGACGGCCGCCTGGACGTGCGGCGCACCATCCGCCACTCGCTGTCCACCGGCGGCGTGCCCGCCGACCCCGCGTTCAAGGCGCGCAAGCACCACCGCCCGGAGCTGGTGCTGATCTGCGACGTGTCCGGCTCCGTGGCCGCGTTCGCGCGCTTCACGCTGATGCTGACGCACGCGCTGCAGGGCCAGTTCAGCAAGGTGCGCAGCTTCGCGTTCATCGACACCGTGGACGAGGTCACCCGGCTGTTCTCCGGCGGCGACTTCAGCGACGCGATCAAGCGCCTGCACACGGACGCCAACGTGGTGTGGCTGGACGGCCACAGCGACTACGGCCACGCGTTCACGGCGTTCCACGCGCGCTACGCCGACGCGATCACGCCCAAGACCACGCTGTTGATCCTGGGCGACGGGCGCAACAACTACCGGGCGTCCAACGCGTGGGTGCTCAAGGACCTCAAGCGCCGCGCGCGCCGCGTGTACTGGCTGAACCCGGAGCCGATCCAGCACTGGGGCACGGGGGACTCCATCGCCGACGAGTACGCCCGTTTCACCGACGGCATGATCGAGTGCCGCAACCTGCGCCAGCTCGCCGAGTTCGTCGAGCGGGTGGTGTAGACACTCGTCATGCGGCGCATCGGCCTCATGGGCGGCAGCTTCGACCCCATCCACCTCGGCCACCTGGTCACGGCCGAGCAGGCGCGTGTGGACCTGGGGCTGGACGAGGTGGTGTTCATCCCGGCCGGCCAGCCGTGGCAGAAGGAGCACACCACGCCGGCCGAGCACCGCTACCTCATGACCGTGCTGGCCACGTCCGCCAACCCGTATTTCTCGGTCAGCCGCGTGGAGATCGAGCGGGAGGGGCCCACCTACACGGTGGACACCCTGCGCACGCTGCGGGCGCGCCACGCCGACGCGGACCTGTGGTTCATCTCCGGCGCGGACGCCATCGTCAACATCGTGACGTGGCGCGACGCGGCGGAGGCGCTGGACCTCGCGACGTTCGTGGCCGCCACGCGGCCGGGCCACGACGTCGCCGCGCTGCAGGAGCCGGGCATCCGCGAGCGCATCGTGACGCTGGACGTGCCGGCGCTGGCGATCTCGTCCACGGACATCCGCGCGCGCGTGGCCGCGGACCGCTCCGTGCGCTACCTGATCCCGCGCGAGGTGGAGGAGCACATCCGCAAGCACGGCCTGTACGGGGCGACGGCCCAGGTCGGTGGCTGGTGACGGGGCGGGTCGCGCGCCTGGAGGCGCGCCGGCGCCGGCGCCGGCGCCTGCTCACCACGGCCGCGGCGGTGACCGTCGCGGCGGCCGCGGTGGCCGCGCTGGCCGGTGGCGCGCTGCGCCAGGGCGACGACGTCACGGAGACGCCGTCCGGGGATGCGACGCCTGCCGCTTCCGCGCGCGCCCGCACGATGCTGCTGGTGCGCGCTCCCCACGAGCCCGGTCCGGCCAAGGGCGTGACGCTGTTCGCGGTGGGCCCGGCGGACGGCCAGGCGGCGGTGGTGCTGCTGCCGGTGGGCACGCTGATGGACGTGCCCGGCCACGGCCTGGAGCGCCTGGGCGCGGCCTTCCAGTACGGCGGGGCCGCGCTGGTCGAGGCCACCGTGGAGAACACCCTGGGCGTGGACGTCGACCACAGCGCCGCGGTGAGCGACGCGGGCCTGGCCGCGCTGCTCGGCCGCGTCGGCCCGGTCGAGGTCGACGTGGACCGCCGGCTGGTGGCCCGGCCGGGGGACGGCGAGCCGTCGCTGCGCTTCGCCGCCGGCCCCCAGCACCTGGACGGCCCGCGCCTGGTCGAGTTCCTGGCGTTCCGCGACCAGCCGGACGACGAGCTCAGCGCGTTCCCGCGCCAGGAGCGCGTGTGGCGGGCGCTGTTCGGCGCGCTGGCCGGCCC
>DATMKC010000306.1:0-3832 GCA_035553555.1 Egibacteraceae bacterium
CGTCAACGACGTCTCGGGCGCCGCGGACCGCAAGCTGCTGGAGGTGGCCGCGGCGCACAAGGCCGTGTACGTGCTGATGCACACCAGGGGCACGCCCGCCGACATGCAGTCGCTGGCGGACTACGACGACGTGGTCGCCGAGGTGTACGAGTTCCTGGCCGACGGGCTGGCGCGCTGCACGGCGGCGGGGCTGCCGCTGGAGCGCGTGGTGGTGGACCCGGGCATCGGCTTCGCCAAGACGCCCGAGCACAACCTGCGCCTGCTGGCCGCCCTGCGGCAGTTCCGCGGTCTGGGGCGGCCGGTGCTGGTGGGCGCGTCCCGCAAGAGCTTCCTGGGGGCGATCCTGGGTGGGGCGCCGCCGGCGGAGCGCCTGGAGGGCAGCCTCGTGTGCGCCGCGCACGCCGCGGCCGCCGGCGCGGCGGTGGTGCGCGTGCACGACGTGGCCCCCACCGTGCGCGCCGTGCGGACGATGGCCGCGATCGCCGCCGAGGAGTCCCCATGAGCGAGCTGGGCGGGACGGGCGAGGCGGCACCGGCCTCGGAGCTGGAGGCGGCCAACACCGCGTTCTACGACGCGTTCGAGGCCATGAGCCTCGATCGCATGGAGGGGGTCTGGGCCACGGACGCCGACGCCTACTGCGTCCACCCCGGCGGGGAGATCCTGCGCGGCTGGCCCCGGGTGCGCCGCGCCTGGGCGGCGGTGTTCGCCAGCACCAGCTACATCCAGTTCATCGTGACCAACGTCGAGGCGGCCGAGCACGGCGACGTCGGCGTGGTGAGCTGCGTGGAGAACGTGCTCGCGGGCGAGGGCGCGGACCATCTGCACGGCGGCACCGCCGTGGCCACCAACGTATTCGTGCGCCGCGACGGGCGCTGGCGCATGCTCGCCCACCACGCCTCGCCGATGCTGCGCGTGGAGGGGGCATGACGGCGCTGATGCGGGCCGTGCGCTTCCACGACCACGGCGGTCCCGAGGTGCTGCGGCTGGAGGCGCTGGCCGTCCCGGCGGCCGGGCCCGGCGAGGTGCGCGTCAAGGTGGCCGCCTGCGGGCTGAACCACCTGGACATCTGGACCCGCCGCGGCATGGAGCGCGTCGACGTGCCGCTGCCGCACGTGCCGGGCGTCGACATCGCCGGCCACGTCGACAGCGTGGGCCCCGGTGTGGAGGGCTGGGCGGAGGGCGACGCCGTGGTGGTGTACCCGCTGGAGACGTGCGGCTCCTGCCCGGCGTGCTCGGCGGGGCAGGAGCAGCGCTGCCGCCACGGGCGCATGATCGGCGGCTACCACCGCGACGGCGGCTACGCGGACTACGTGACGGTGCGCGCGGCGACGCTGGTGCCCTGGCCGGAGGGCCTGTCCGCCGTGGAGGCGGCCGCGCTGCCCGTGGCGTACACGAACGCCTGGCACATGGTCCACGACAAGGGCGAGGCGACCCACGGCGACGACGTGCTGGTCACCGCCGCAAGCGGCGGCGTCGCCACCGCCTGCGTGCAGCTCGCCTCCGCGGCGGGCTGCCGGGTGATCGCCACGGTGTCCAGCCCGGACAAGGCCGACCCGGTCGCCGGGCTCGGTGCGCACGACGTCCTGGTGGGCCGCGACCTGGACCACGGCGAGGTGCGCGCGCTCACCGGCGGCAAGGGCGTGGAGATCGCGCTGGACCATGTCGGCGGCGACATGGTCATGAGCTGCGTGCGCTCCCTGGCCGCGGGCGGGCGCCTGGTGACCACGGGCGCGAGCGCGGGCCCCAAGCCGGAGCTGGACCTGCGCTACCTGTTCATGCGCGACCTGGACGTGCGCGGGGCCTACATGGGGCCGAAGTCGGCGCTGGAGCGCGTCATGCGCCTGGCCGGCCAGGGCGAGCTGCGGCCGCTGATCCACGAGGTGTTCCCGCTGGAGCGCGCGGCGGACGCGCAGCGGGTGCTGGAGGAGCGCAAGGTGATCGGCAAGGTGGTGCTGGAGCTGTGAGTCACGTGGTGGATCCGGACGGGCTGCCGTACGCGCCGGAGAAGCTGGAGCGCAAGCCCGTGGTGGGGGCGGAGGGCTTCTTCGCGCTGGACCTGCGCGCCGGCCGCGTGGTGGAGGTCGAGGAGTTCCCGGAGGCGCGCAAGCCGGCCTGGAAGCTGGCCGTGGACTTCGGGCCGGTGGTGGGCCTGCTGCGGACGTCGGCGCAGGTCACCAACTACGCGCGCGAGGAGCTCGTGGGCCGCATGGTGGTCGGCGCCATCAACCTTGGTGAGAAGCGCATCGCGGGGTTCACGTCGCAGTTCCTGGTACTGGGGACCCTGCGGCCGGACGGCACCGTCGACCTGCTGGACGTGGAGCCCCGGACCGCTCCCGGCGCCCCGGTCGCCTGACTCAGCCGGTGCGGAAGGCGGCGCGGAAGCGGTCGATCGCGGCGTCGGGACAGCCGTGCTCGGCCAGGTACGCGCGCACGCTGCCGAACTCGCGGTCGACCTTCTCCAGGGCCTGCAGGATCGGTCCGGCGTCGCCCTCGATGCCCTGCGGCAGCGACTCGGCGTAGTCCACGGCGATGAAGTTGTCGGGCACGCCCGCCAGGCGCAGCGCCAGGCCGGCCACCAGCCCGGTCCGGTCGCGTCCCGTGGTGCAGTGCACCACCGCGGGGGTGCGCTCGCTCAGCAGCTCGAACACCTTTGCGAACGCCTCGCCCTCGGAGTCCAGGAACGCGGCCAGCACGGCCGCGGGGTCACGGCGGTCGTGCAGGGCGCTGCGCAGGCGCCGCGCGTAGCGGGCGGCGTCCGGGGCGTCGAGCACCGGGACGTGCGCGCAGGCCAGCTCCGCGAGGTCCACCGGCGGCGCGTCGCGCACCTCGAACGTCGCCCGCAGGTCGATGCGCAGCGCGACGCGCAACGCTGCCAGGACGCGGCGGTCCGCGGCGGTCAGCTCGGAGGGGCACGGCGAGCGGAACAGCACGCCCTTGCGCGTGGACGCGCCGTCGACGGTCGGGAACCCGCCCAGGTCGCGGAAGCCGGCCACGCCCTCCAGCAGGGGCACGGAGGTGACCCCAGGCGCGCTCGGCGCCTTGACGGGTCGGCGCGACAGGCCCGTGGCCATGGGGGAAGCTGCTCCTTCGCAAGCTGGCGGACTGCGAACCGTACCCCGCCCGGCGGGCCTCTATGCTCGCGAAAGCCGTCGACGATCGGCTTTGACGCCAGTCGGATCGCCAGGGCCCCTGGAGGAGCGCGTGGACAGGATCGAGATCACCGGGCTGCGGGTGTTCGGCCGCCACGGCGTGTTCGACTGGGAGCAGGAGCAGGGCCAGGACTTCACCGTCGACGTGGCGCTGGACGTCGACCTGCGCGCCGCCGGCGCCTCCGACGAGCTCGCAGACACGGTGGACTACGGCCTGCTGGCCGAGCGCATCGCCCGCGAGGTCGAGGACACCCAGTTCCAGCTGCTGGAGGCGCTGGCCCAGCACCTGTCCGACGTCGTCCTGTCCGACGAGCGCGTGCGCGCGGTGGACATCCGCATCGGCAAGCCCGACGTGGCGCTGTCGGTGGAGCTGCACGACGTCGCCGTGCACGTCCGGCGGTCCCGCGAGGCGGGCTGAGCGTCGTGTCGGTTCTGGCCGCATGGTTGCCGCCCCGCGGGGGCGCGTTCGCGTTCCTGGGCCTTGGCAGCAACCTGGGGGAGCGCATGGAGCACCTGCAGCGCGCCGTGGACCTGCTGGACGACGACGCGCGCACCCGCGTGGAGGCCGTCTCCAGCGTCTACGAGACCGACCCGGTCGGCGGCCCCGAGCAGGGGGCCTACCTGAACGTCGCGCTGCGCGTGGCGACCCGCCGCTCCCCGCGCGGGCTACTGCGGCTGTGCAA
>DATMKC010000307.1:0-2358 GCA_035553555.1 Egibacteraceae bacterium
CGGCACGCCGAGGCCAGCAACACCAGGAGCAGCAGCACAGCCGCGCGCGTCGACAGGTGTCGGGCTCGCATGGCCGCCAGGGTGCCACGGGCGCGCGCCGCTGTCCTGGCGCGGCGCGGGAAAGCCGTAGGCTTTGCGCCATGGACAAGCTGCCCACCTGTCCCATGTGCGGCTCCGCGGACACGCGCGTGGAAGAGGACGTGAGCGACGAGGTCACCGTCTTCGGCTGCAACGAGTGCGGTTCCACGTGGGCCGACAGGAACGACTGATGGACCAGCTCGGCACGGCGGCGGACGCGCGCTCGGAGGCCTTCCAGCGCAACGACGAGGCACACCGGCTCCTGGTCGACGACCTGCGCGCGCAGCTGGCCACGGCGCGCCTCGGCGGCGACGAGCGCTCGCGCCTGCGCCACACCGAGCGCGGGAAGCTCTTGCCGCGCGACCGCGTGGACGCGCTGCTGGACCCGTCCTCGCCGTTCCTGGAGCTGTCGCCGCTGGCCGCCCACGGCCTGTACGACGGCGACGCGCCCGCGGCCGGGATCATCACCGGCGTCGGGCGTGTGAGCGGCCGTGAGTGCGTCATCGTGGCCAACGACGCCACGGTGAAGGGCGGCACGTACTACCCGATGACGGTGAAGAAGCACCTGCGCGCGCAGGAGGTGGCGCTGCAGAACCGCCTGCCCTGCGTGTACCTGGTGGACTCCGGTGGGGCGTTCCTGCCCAAGCAGGACGAGGTCTTTCCGGACCGCGAGCACTTCGGGCGCATCTTCTTCAACCAGGCGCAGATGTCCGCGCGCGGCATCCCGCAGGTCGCCGCGGTGATGGGCTCGTGCACCGCCGGCGGCGCGTACGTCCCGGCGATGAGCGACGAGACGGTGATCGTGCGCAACCAGGGCACGATCTTCCTGGGCGGGCCGCCCCTGGTGAAGGCGGCCACCGGCGAGGTGGTGACCGCCGAGGAGCTCGGCGGCGGGGACCTGCACTCGAGGACTTCCGGCGTGACCGACCATCTCGCCGACGACGACGCGCACGCCCTGCAGATCGTGCGCTCCATCGTGTCGACGCTGGGCGCCAAGCCCGCGACGCCATGGGACCTGGCGGCGTCCGAGGAGCCGGCGGTCGACCCCGCGCAGCTGTACGGGGTGGTGCCGCCGGACACCCGCACGCCCTACGACGTGCGCGAGGTGATCGCGCGGCTGGTCGATGGCAGCCGGTTCCACGAGTTCAAGGCGCTGTACGGCACGACGCTGGTCACCGGCTTCGCGCGCATCCACGGGCACCCCGTCGGCATCGTCGCGAACAACGGGATCCTGTTCAGCGAGAGCGCGCTGAAGGGCGCCCACTTCATCGAGCTGTGCGACCAGCGCGGCATCCCACTGGTGTTCCTGCAGAACATCACCGGCTTCATGGTGGGCCGCGAGTACGAGGCCGGCGGGATCGCCAAGGACGGCGCCAAGATGGTGACCGCCGTGTCGTGCGCCAACGTGCCCAAGCTCACGGTGATCGTGGGTGGCAGCTACGGCGCCGGCAACTACGGGATGTGCGGGCGCGCGTACTCGCCCCGGTTCCTGTGGATGTGGCCCAACGCGCGCATCTCGGTGATGGGCGGCGAGCAGGCGGCGACGGTGCTGGCCACGGTGCGCCGCGACCAGCTCGAGGCGCGTGGCGAGCACTGGCCGGCGGACGAGGAGGAGGCGTTCAAGGCGCCGATCCGCGCCCAGTACGAGGAGCAGGGCCACCCGTACTACTCCACCGCCCGGCTGTGGGACGACGGCGTGATCGACCCCATGGACACGCGCATGGTGCTGGGACTGGCGCTGTCGGCCTGCGCCAACGCGCCGGTGGACCCCCCGCGCTACGGCGTGTTCCGCATGTAGCGCAAGTGTCCTGTCTACTTGACAAGTGTCCAATATATTGGACACTTGTGGAATGTTCGCGTCCTCGCCGCTGGACCGGCTCTTCGGCAATGGCCCCGCGAAGGTGCTCGATGCCCTGCTGCGCTCAGATGGCTTGACCGTTCGCCAGGTGTCCCGTGTGGCGGGCATCGCCCCAGGAACCGCTTCGGCCGCGTTGCGGCGCCTTGAGCGGCAATGGGTGGTGGTGGGCAAGCCGGTGGGCTCGGCCCTGCAGTACTGGGTCAACGAAGCCCATTTCGCCGTTGGCCCGCTGCGCGACCTGGTCGCACGTGCGGAACGGCTGGAAGCGAGTCTTCCACAGTTGATCGTCTCGATCCTCGGCACGACGCCGCGATCCGTCATTCTGTTCGGGTCGGTCGCTCGGTCGGAAGCGGATCGGGACAGCGACGTGGACGTCCTGGTCGTCGCCCACTCGGAGAAGGAACTGGACTGGTGGAGGAACC
>DATMKC010000308.1:0-3181 GCA_035553555.1 Egibacteraceae bacterium
ATGCTGCGCCCACACGTCCACGAGCGCGCGGAGTGCCTGCTCGATCCCCTCGCCCGGATCGTCGGCGTCCAGCCAGCGCGCGGTCACCTCCCAGAGCTGCTCCTCCAGTCGCTGCGACAGCCGCGCGACGAGGTCGTCGACGTCCCGGAAGTACACGTAGAAGGACGACCGTCCCAGGCGCGTGCGCCCCATGACGGCGCCCACCGTGAGCGCGGACAGCGGCGCCTCCCGCAGCAGTTCCTCGGCGGCCCGCAGGATCTCCTCCGTCGACTCCTCGGGCGTGGCGCGCCGCGCACGCTCCGTCTCCGCGTCCATCGGGGCTCCTGTCGTTGTTGACGCACCGTCAGTCGTGTGCTTGACTGACACTCTGTCATTGACTCACTGTCAATACTACCGGGAAGGACGCCCGCATGCCGCGCTTCAGCAACACCATCGAGATCGCCAGGCCGCCAGAGGAGGTCTTCGCGTTCCTCGCCGATCATCGCAACGTGCCGCGCTGGAACTACTTCGTGCGCACCGTCCGGGCGCTGGACGGCACCACGCCCGCACTCGGCGCGCGCTACCACCAGGTGCGCCGTGACGACGAGCAGACCTTCCAGATCACCGAGTGGTCCCCCGGCCGGTCGTTCACCATCGCCACGCTGCCCGGCCAGCGCCCGGCGTTCGAGCGCACGATGCGTTTCACGTCCACGCCCGGCGGCGTGCGCATCGACGACGCCTGGCTGCTCGACATCGGCCAGCCGCGGCTGCTGGAGCCCATGCTGGCTCAGGCCGCGCGCCGGGGTGTCGGGGACAACCTGGCACGGCTGCGCGAGCTGCTCGAGAACGGCCGCACCCGTCTCCAGGACGGCCGCCTCAGCGTGCTGGCGGGCAGCGAGCTGATCCGCTCTGGGGGTTAGGCTGCCCCCGTGCGCCAGGCAGCGGTGTCCCTGGTCCTCATCGCCATGCTGTCCGCCTGCCGGGCACCGGCACCGGAGGCTCCCTCGGCGAGCACTGCGCCGGAGCCGGATGCGACCGTGCCACCAGGCGCCCTTCCGTCGCCGGCGCCGTCGCCCGCGGCGCCGACGTCACCTCCGGCGCCCACGGCGACCGAGGTGCGCTACCGGCTGGACAACCGCGCCGTGGACAGCGCGACCGCGGGCTTCGCCGGCACGGTGCGCGCCGTGCTGACCGACCCCCGGGGGTGGGTGCGCGCGGGCTTCCGCTTCGTCGAGGACGCGGACGCGCCGTACCGCATCGTCCTGGCCGAAGGCGCAGAGGTGGACGCGCTGTGCGCGCCGCTTGAGACCTGGTCGACCTACTCCTGCCAGAACGGGCCGGTGGTCGCGCTCAACGCCGACCGCTGGCGGTCCGCGACGCCCCAGTGGCCGGCAGGCCTGGACGAGTACCGCGTGATGCTGGTCAACCACGAGGTCGGCCACCTGCTGCACCTGCACCACCCGCGGCCGCAGTGCCCGGCGGCCGGGCTGCCCGCGCCGGTCATGGCGCAGCAGAGCACCGAGCTGGGCGCCTGCCTGCCGAACCCGTGGCCGCTGGACTGGGAGGTCGCGCTGGCCGCCGAGCGGCGAGAGCCGCTGGCGCCGCCCGCGGAGCACGACCCGGCCGGCCACCGCCCCACCGCGCCGCCGGCGACGTCCTGATCGCCGTTTTTCACGGGGCGCGCGTTTTGCCGGATGCGTCTCGTGGTACGCCCGCCTCCACGAAACCGAGGTGGGGAGGCTCGCATGCGCAAGTTCGTGGGTGGGGTGTCGCTGGCGTTGCTGTTGGCGGTGTTGCCCGGAGGCGTGTCCGCGCACCCGGACCACGCCGAGGACGACGGCGTGCTGTCGCCGCTGCACGCCGGCCATCAGCACGGCGAGAACGACGGCCATCTGCCCGCGGTGCGGCGCAACGTCGAGCTGGTCGGCAAGCTCGACCTGTTCGCCGACGCCGAGCAGCCCGGCCGCGTCGCGGACGTCGCGGTCCACGGCGACCACGCCTACCTGGGCGCGTTCTACGAGCCGGAGTGCCGTCACGACAGCGGCGGCGTGTTCGTGGTCGACATCTCCGACCCGGCCAACCCGCGCAAGGCCGGCTTCATCCCCACCACGCCGTACGCCTACGTCGGTGAGGGCGTGCAGGTGCTCGACCTGGACACGCCGTCGTTCACCGGCCAGGTCCTGCTGCACAACAACGAGAACTGCTCGCCCGTGCCGGGCGGCCTGCCCGCAGGACGGGGCGGCGCGTCCCTGTGGGACGTGACGGACCCGGCCGACCCGCGGCCGCTGGCCCAGCACGTCGGCGACACGGACGTCGCCACCACCGGCGGCATCCCGCACCTGTCCTCGCCGCACCAGAGCCACAGCGTGTTCGGGTGGCAGCAGGGCGAGAAGGCCTACATGGTCATGGTCGACAACGCCGAGCTCGGCAACGTCGGCGACGAGGGCTTCGACATCGACATCTTCGACATCACCGACCCCGCGAACCCGGTGCTCGCCGTGGAGACCGGCCTGCCGGACTTCCCCGAGATCGTCGAGGACCCCTCCCCCAACGGCAACAACGCATTCCTGCACGACATGGTGGTCAAGGAGGTGGACGGGCGCTTCCTGCTGCTCGGCTCCTACTGGGACGGCGGCTACATCGTCCTCGACGTGACGGACCTGCCCGCGAAGCCGGTCTTCCTGCGCGACACCGACTTCGGCTCGAGCGAGCCGTTCGCCGCGGAGATGGGCCTGCCGGCGGACTGGACCCCGGAGGGCAACGCGCACCAGGCGGAGTTCAACCACGACAACAGCCTGTTCCTGGGCGCCGACGAGGACTTCAACGCCCACCGCGTCACCGGCACGATCGCCGGGGGCACCTACCAGGGTGAGACGTTCTCGGCCACGCAGGGCAGCGACACGCCGCCGATCACCCCGGAGACGCCGATGGCGGGGCCGACCCAGTTCCTCGGCGAGGCCTGCGGCCCGGTGCTGCCGTCCACCGAGGAGGGCGAGATCGCCCTGGTGGTGCGCGGCACCTGCACCTTCACCATCAAGGTGCAGACCGCCGAGCGCGCCGGCTACGACGGGGTGATCGTGTTCAACGACCAGCAGGGCGGCGCCGGCTGCGAGGCGCAGGTCAACATGCTGGCCGTCGGCGAGATCCCGTCGATGTTCGTGGCTCGGTCCGTGGGCCTGAAGCTGCTCGACGTCTCGCCGAT
>DATMKC010000309.1:0-9474 GCA_035553555.1 Egibacteraceae bacterium
GAGGACTGGGAGGTCTCCGACGACCAGCTCACGTGGACGTTCACGCTGCGCGACGACGTCACCTGGCACGACGGCGAGCCGTTCACGGCGGACGATGTCGTGCACTCCCTGAACCGCATCAAGGAGGAGGGCCAGAACGCCTGGCGCCTGTCGGCCGTCGAGCAGATCACCGCCGCCGACGACCACACCGTCGAGATCCAGGTGGCCCAGCCCACGCCGAACCTGCTTGCCAACCTGGGCGCCTTCAAGGGCATGGCGATCGTGCCGGAGCACGTCGACCCGGCCGAGCTGGCGCAGGAGCCGGTGGGCACCGGGCCGTTCAGCTTCGGCTCGTCGCAGTCCGGCAGCTCCATCACGCTGGAGGCCAACCCGGACTACTGGGGGGAGGGGCCCAACGTCGAGGCGGTGGAGTTCCGCTTCATCCCCGAGGGCTCCACGGCCATGGCGAACCTGCGCGCCGGCGACGTGCACTGGACCGACAACATCCCGCCGCAGGATGTCGCGCGTGTCCTCGAGGGCGACGACATCCAGGCCGAGGCGGTGCCCAGCAACGACTACTGGTACGTCGCGTTCAACCAGAACCGGGAGCCGTTCGGCGACGTGAACGTGCGCCGGGCGCTGGCGATGGCGATCGACCGCGAGGCCGTGACGCAGGCGGCGAAGTTCGACGCCGCGACCGTCAACCAGACCGCCATCCCGCAGGACAGCTTCTGGCACTACGACTACGCGCCGTTCGAGCGCGACGTCGAGGAGGCGCGCCGGCTGCTGCAGGAGGCCGGGGCCGAGGGCCTGACGATCGATCTCATGGTGACCTCGGAGTACGAGGAGACCATCCAGGCCGCGCAGGTGCTGGAGGCGAACTGGCGCGAGATCGGCGTGGACACCAACATCCGCACGCTGGACTTCTCCGCGTGGCTGGCCGAGCAGGGCGAGGGCAACTTCGACGCCTTCATGCTGGGCTGGCTCGGCAACATCGACCCGGACGACTTCTACTACGCCCAGCACCACACCGGCGCGAACTTCAACTTCCACGGCTACTCCAACGCCGAGGTCGACCGGCTGCTGGACGAGGCGCGCACGGAGACCGACCAGGACGCCCGCAAGGAGCTGTACGACCAGGCGGTGAAGCTCATCGTGGACGAGGTGAGCTACGCCTACCTGTACAACCCCGACGTCGTGCACGCCTGGACCCCGCAGGTGTCCGGCTACACGGTGCGCCCGGACCGGGCGATCCGCTTCAAGGACGTCGCACTGGAGTCCTAGGCCGGGCGCCGGGGCAGGAGGTTGGCGCGCTACGTCGTCCGCAGGACCGCGCAGGCGGCGGTCGTGCTGCTGGGCGTCAGCGTGCTGGTGTTCCTGCTGGTGCACCTGGTGCCCGGCGACCCGATCCGCACGGCGATGGGGCCCCGCTACGACCCCGAGGTGTACCAGCGCCTGAGCGAGCGCGCGGGCTTCGACCAGCCGCTGCCGGTGCAGTACGGCCAGTGGCTGGCCGGTGCGGTGACCGGTGACCTGGGGGTGAGCTTCCGCACGGGCCGCCCGGTCATGGGCGCGCTGCTGGAGCGCCTGCCGGCCACGCTCACGCTGGCGTTCGCGTCCGTGGTGGTGGCGCTGCTGATCGCGCTGCCGCTGGGCGTGCTGTCGGCGGTGCGCTCGGGCTCCAAGCTGGACTACGCCGCGACGGTGTTCAGCCAGGTGGGCATCAGCATCCCGGACTTCTGGATGGGCATCCTGTTCATCCTGGTGTTCGCCGAGTACCTGCAGATCCTGCCGGCCTCCGGCTACGCGTCCCTGCTCGACGACCCGGTGGCGTGGCTGCGCCACCTGCTGATGCCGGCGGTGACCATCGGCGTGGTCAGCGGGTCCATCCTCACGCGCTTCGTGCGCTCCTCGGTCCTGGAGTCCCTGGGCCAGGACTACGTCCGCACCGCGCGCGCCAAGGGCCTGAGCGAGCGCGTCGTGGTCACGCGCCACGTGCTGCGCAACGCGCTGATCCCGTTCGTGACCGTCACGGGGCTGCAGCTCGCGACGCTGCTCGGCGGCGTGATCATCGTCGAGTTCGTGTTCGCCTGGCCGGGCCTGGGCCTGCTGGCGTTGCAGGCCGTCGACGCGCGCGACTACACGGTGCTGCAGGGCGCGGTGCTGCTGATCGCGACGCTGTTCCTGCTGATCAATCTCGTCGTGGACCTGCTGTACGCGTGGCTCGACCCCAGGATCAAGTACTGATGGGCGCCGTGGCGGTGTCGCGGCAGCAGCGCTGGCTGGCGTTCCTGCGCGTCGTCGTGGCCAACCGCCTGGCCGCCGCCGGCCTGGTGGTCATCGTGCTGCTGGCGCTGGCCGCGATCTTCGGCGAGTTCCTGGCGCCCTACCCGCCCAGCGACCTCGACGTCACCAGCCGCCTGCAGCCGCCGTCGGGCGCGCACCCGTTCGGCACCGACGAGCTGGGCCGCGACGTCCTGTCGCGCGTGATCGTGGGCGCGCGCGTGTCCGTGCAGGTCGCCGCCATCGCGGTCGGCATCTCGCTGGTGGCCGGCGTGCTGACCGGCCTGGTGGCCGGCTACTACGGCGGCCGCGTCGACACCGTGCTGATGCGCCTCATGGACGTGCTGTTCGCGTTCCCGGCGATCCTGCTCGCCATCGCGATCCTGGCCGTGCTCGGCCCCGGGCTGACCAACGCGATGATCGCGATCGGCGTGGTGTTCACGCCGATCTTCGCGCGCATCACCCGCGCCAGCGTGCTCAGCGTGCGCGAGGAGGTGTACGTGCGCGCGGCCCGCTCCCTGGGTGCCTCGGACGCCCGCCTCATCGCGCTGCACGTGCTGCCGAACGTGCTGGCCCCCGTGATCGTGCAGACGTCCATCAGCCTGGCGTTCGCGATCCTCAACGAGGCGGCGCTGTCGTTTTTGGGGCTGGGCGTGCAGCCGCCGCGGCCCTCCTGGGGCCGCATGCTGTTCGAGGGGCGCGGCTTCGTGCGGCAGGCCTGGTGGATGGCGGTGTTCCCCGGGGCGGCGATCTTTGTGACGGTGCTGTCGTTCAACGTGCTGGGCGACGCGCTGCGCGACGCCCTGGACCCGCGGCAGAAGTCGGCCATCGAGGCGCGCGGCGGCGGGGGCCCGGCATGAGCGAGCCGCTGCTGGAGGTCGCCGACCTGCGCATCCGCTTCCACACCCGGCGGGGCGTGGCCAGCGTGGTCAACGGCGTCACGTGGTCGGTGCGACCGGGGGAGACCGTGGCCATCGTCGGCGAGTCCGGCAGCGGCAAGAGCGTGTCCACCCTGGCCATCCTGGGGCTGGTGCCCCAGCCGCCCGGCGAGGTGAGCGGCTCGGTGCGCTTCGAGGGCCGCGAGCTGGTGGGCGCGAGCGACGCCGACCTGCGGCGCATGCGCGGCAACGACATCGCGATGGTGTTCCAGGACCCCATGACGTCGCTCAACCCGGTGCTCACGGTCGGGCGCCAGATCACCGAGGCGCTGGAGTTGCACCTGGGCCTGCGCGGGGACGCGGCCCGGCGGCGCGCCGCGGAGCTGCTGGACCAGGTCGGCATCCCCTCGCCCGACCGCCGCCTGGACAGCTACCCGCACCAGATGTCCGGCGGCATGCGCCAGCGCGTGATGATCGCCATCGCGCTGGCCTGCGACCCCAAGGTGCTGATCGCCGACGAGCCCACCACGGCCCTCGACGTCACCATCCAGGCGCAGATCGTGGAGCTGATCGACGGCCTGCAGGCCGAGCGCGGCATGGGCGTGGTGTGGATCACCCACGACCTGGGCGTGGTGGCGGGCCTGGCCGACCGCGTGCTGGTGATGTACGGCGGCCAGGTGGTGGAGGAGGCGCCGGTGAGCCGCCTGTACGCCAGCCCCGCGCATCCCTACACCCAGGGCCTCCTGGCCGCGCTGCCCGTGCTGGGCGAGCACCGCGACGAGCTGCAGACCATCGCCGGCCTGCCGCCCGACCCGTCGGACCTGCCGCCCGGGTGCCTGTTCTGGCCGCGCTGCCCCAAGCGCCTGGACGCCCGCTGCCAGACGGAGCGGCCGGTGCTGCGGCCGGCCGGCCCGGACCACCGCGTGGCGACCTTCTACGACGCCGGCTCGGAGGTGGCCAGTGGCGCCTGAGCCCGGAGACGAGCTGCTGCGCGTGGAGGACCTGCGCGTGCACTTCCCGGCGGGCGGGCGCGCGCTGGGCAAGGGCCGCGACGTCGTGCGCGCCGTCGACGGCGTCAGCCTGTCCGTGCGCCGTGGCGAGACGCTCGGCCTGGTGGGGGAGTCCGGTTCCGGCAAGACCACCACCGGCCTGGCGCTGCTGCGCCTGGTGGAGCCGACCAGCGGCCGGGTGTGGTTCGACGGCACGGACGTCACCGCGCTGCGCCGCCGCGACCTGCGCGCGTTCCGCAGGCGCGTGGGCATGGTGTTCCAGGACCCGTTCGCGTCGCTCAACCCGCGGCGCAGCGTGGGTGCGAGCGTCGCCGAGCCCATGGAGATCCACGGCCTGCACCGCGAAGGGCGCGACCGCCGGGTGGCCGAGCTGTTCGAGATGGTGGGCCTGGACCCGGCGCTGCGGCGGCGCTACCCGCACGAGTTCTCCGGCGGCCAGCGCCAGCGCATCGGCATCGCCCGCGCGCTGGCGGCCGAGCCGGACTTCCTGGTGCTCGACGAGCCGATCGCGTCGCTCGACGTCTCCATCCAGGCGCAGGTGGTGAACCTGCTGCGCTCGCTGCAGCGCGAGCTGGGCCTGACGTACCTGTTCATCGCGCACGACCTCGCGGCGGTGCAGCACATCAGCGACCGCATCGCGGTGCTGTACCTGGGCGTGGTGATGGAGAGCGGCGCGCGCGACGCGGTGGTGGGCGAGCCGCAGCACCCGTACACGCGCTCGCTGGTGTCGGCCGTGCCGATCCCCGACCCGGAGCGCGAGCGGCGGCGCGAGCGCATCGTCCTGGTGGGCGACGTGCCGAGCCCGCTGGACCCGCCCAGCGGCTGCAACTTCCGCACGCGCTGCCCGGACGTGTTCGCACCGTGCGGAACCGTGGAGCCGCTCCTGCAGGACACGCCGAACGGCAACCTGGCCGCATGCCACCTGCACGGCGTGGTCGGCCGGGAGGTCCCGCGCTCGCACCATCCGGACAGCACCCAGGTGGCCGAGGCGGAGGGCCGGGTCGGATAGCCTGCGCCCCCATGCGCTCGTCGTCACCGCTGCGGCATTTCAGCCAGGGCCTGCTCATGGGGGCCGCCGACATCGTCCCCGGCGTCAGCGGCGGCACCATCGCCCTGATCGTCGGCATCTACGAGCGGGTCGTGGACTCCATCCGCGCACTGGCGAAGGGCAAGGTGCGCGACGTCGAGTGGGCGCTGGTGCTGCCTCTCGGCGTCGGGGTGCTGATCGCGCTCGGCGTCGGCTCCGCGTTCATCCCGGCGCTGCTCGAGCGCTACCCGGCCCCCACGCGCGCCGTCTTCTTCGGCTTCATCGCCGGTTCCGTCCCGATCCCGTGGAGCCAGATCCGCGAACCGGACGGGCGCCGCTGGGCGCTGGCGGCGGTCGGCGCGGTGGCGGCGTTCTTCCTGGTGGGCCTGCCGGCGCGCGACCTGGCCGACCCGTCGGTGCCGCGCGTGTTCGCCTCGGCGATGGTGGCGATCTGCGCCATGATCCTGCCGGGGGTGAGCGGGGCGTTCCTGCTGCTGGTGCTGGGGCTGTACGAGCACACGCTGCGGGCGCTGAGCGACCTGGACGTCGGCTACATCGTCACGTTCGGCCTGGGCGCGGTCGTCGGCCTGGCGCTGTTCTCGCGCGTGCTCGGTTACCTGCTGGACCACCGCCACGATGCGACCATGGCGGTGCTGGTGGGGCTCATGGCCGGCTCGCTGCGCATGCTGTGGCCGTGGCTGGGCGAGGATCGCGGCCTGCTGCCGCCGCCGGACGCCGGCGACGTGCTGGTCGGCCTGGCGCTCGCGGCGATCGGCTTCGTGGTGGTCCGGGGGCTGCTGCGCCTGCAGGCCGAGGCGCCCGAGGACTGGCACACCCCACCCGCCGAGCCCGGCTGACCCAGGCCGACCCGGGGTGTGTCGACTCAGTCAATGTCAGGATGATTCAGTCGACACACCCCGGGTGGTCACTGCGTGAGTGCCGCGACGATCTCGTCCAGCACGCCATCGGCCAGCGCGGCGACGGTTTCCGGCGGCAGCGGCTGGATCGGGTGCGCCAACTCCACCATCCGCACGTCCGGCATGCCGAGCACGCGCACCTGCTCCAGCGCCTCGTGGCGGAACGGCTCCGTGCCGACCAGCACGGCGGGGATGCCCCGGGCCTCCAAGGTCACGACGTCGTGCGAACCGCACGACACGCAGCTGCCTCAGTCGGCCAGCGCCTCCACCACGGCGCCGCAGCGGTCGGCCAGCGAGATCACGTCGTCCGGCGCGGGCCGCGTGAACGTCGGCTTGCGCAGCCGCACCACCTCGGCGACGCCGCGCTCGCGCAGCAGCTCCTCGACGCGATTCAGGAACTGCTCGCCGCGCGGCTTGTTGATGTCCAGCAGGCCGATCACGGCGCCGTCCAGCGACGCCAGCCGCGGGGCGCGCGCCAGGGGCTCGAGCGTGCGCTCGTCGATCGGGCTCACGTAGCGGTCCATGCTCACTCCTGCCTCACGCCTCGACCCGCCGGCTCACCGGCGTGCTGCCCAGCCCGAACCCGGCCCACGGCGCGAGCACCGCGCTGAAGCGGCCCGCGTCGCTGCCCGCGACCACGACCACGATCTCCTCCGGTGACAGGAACTTCGACACCACCGCGCCGTCGTCCTGCGCGTAGGTGATCAGCGGCGTCAGCTCGCCGGAGCCGGTGGCCTTGAGCTCGCCGACGCTGCGCTTGCTCAGCTCGAACAGCCGCTCCCTGACCTGCTGCTTGCTCCAGCCGGCGTCGCCGAAGGTCTTGGCGTGCTCGGTGCACAGCACCAGCACCGTCTCGGCCGCCAGCGGGTACCAGGCGCCCGCCCACACCCCGGCCAGCCCCAGCGCCAGGGTCGCGGCGAGCTGGTCGGCGGACTGCGAGTAGTGGTCGCTGATCATGGCCGGCCCCTCGGTGCAGTACAGCGACACCACGGACTCGCCGGCCGCGAAGCCCTTGTCCACGTGCAGGGGGTCCCACGGCGAGGCCTCCTGGCGCTCCGGGAAGCACAGGGTCCACTTGTGCGGCCCGCCCAGCGTGGACTGGTCCAGGCCGCCCGGCGTGCCGCCGCCGGTCAGGGCCATGACCAGCCGCAGGGCGCGCCCGATGGTGGCGTTCGCGCGGTTGCCGAAACCCAGGGCGTTGGAGCCGCCGTTCATGCCGAGGCGCTCGCGGACGGGGCCGTTCACCACGATGGCCGGCGCGGCGGGGTGGGTGGTGTTCTGCATGCCGTGCAGGTTGAACGCCGGCTCCAGCGCCGCGCGCGCCACCGCCTCCACCACCGGGAAGTACGACGGGTCGCAGCCGGCCAGCACCGCGCAGGCGGCCAGGCGCTCCATCGTCAAAAGCCCCATGGCGGGCGGCACCTTGCCCAGCTCCTCGCCGGGGTCGCGGCCGCCCAGCATGGCGCGCACGCGCTCGCGCGTCGGCGGCACCGTGGGCAGGCCGTCGTGCCAGCCGCGCTCCCACATCTCGTCGACGCCATCGGACGCCAGCGCCGCACGGTCCTCGGCCTCCAGGCGCAGGCCGGTCGCCTCGTCGTAGGTGTTGCGTGCCTGGCAGCCCGGCTTGAGCGACGGCAGATCCGTCGCGATGCGCCCCGGGTCGCCGCCCGCTGCCTCCAGCATGCGCGCGACCGCCTCGGCGTCCCAGCCCTCGGCGCGCTCCGCCTCGTCGCCGCCGGCGGAGACGAGCACGAAGGTCGGCACGGTCTGCAGTCCGTAGGCGGCCGACACCGGGTAGGGCGCCCTCTCCACCAGCACGGTGCGCCCGCCGGCCAGCCCCGCCAGCTCGCGCGCCGCCTCGGGCGATCCCTCGGACACGACCACCAGGTTGCCGCCCGTGTCGCGCAGGGCGGCCAGCGCCGCCGCGGAGGTGGGGCAGTCGCGCTCCGCGAACACGGCCAGCAGCGGCCCGGAGGCGTGCAAGGCGTCGAGGCGATGCACCGCACCGGAGGTGTCGGTGAGCGTGAACGGCGGCGCGGTGCCCATCCAGCCCTCCCGCGTAGGCTTGCGATCCGAGTCGGCTCCGGCAGGGACCATAGATGATGCAGGGATGATCCAGGTGCTCATCGACGCGGACAACCTCACCGCGCCGCGGCTGCGCGCGCTGCTGCGGGCCCTGCCGGCCGACGAGTGCCGGATCCTGGTGGTGGGCAGTCCCGCCGCGCTGGCGCAGGCCGAGTGGCCGCGCGAGGCGCGCGTGGTCGAGGCGGTCGGGTGGCAGGCCGCGGACCTCATCCTGGCCGAGGCCTACGAGCACGGCGACGAGCCGCTGGTGCTCGCCTCCGGCGACGGCGACTTCGGCGCCGTCGTGGCCGGCCACCGCGGGCCGGTGCTGGTCGTGAGCGACCGTCCCGCCTCGATGCTGCGCCGCGCCGCCACCGTGCTCGACCCGGTGCAGGACGGTCTGGGCGCCTTGCGCGACTGGTTCGACGCCGTGCTGGACGGGCCGGACGCGACGGCGACGTGAACCGCAACGGCGACGTAGCCCTCGGGAAACGCCGCCGTCATGCCGATACGTCAAGGTGAGGCGTATTGCCCGGCGTGGCTGCCGGGTGAAGGGAGGAGGAGGTCCATGCGGCCCACACAGCTCTCCAAGCCTTGCCCCTGGCTCGCCCGCGGTGACCGCTGCCCGTTCGGCTGCACGGCCGCCGACCACCCCCACGCCGCGCCCGCCTGAGCCGCAGCCGCCGTTTCCTGCCCGCGCCCGCCGGGTAGCGCCTCCTCCCGAGACCGGGAGGCGCGCGCATGCAAGGAGGCCTTGCTCCCGCCGGCCCCGTGGCCGCGGAGATCGAGTCGCTGTGGTGGCTGATGTTCTGGCTGGGCCTGGCGGTGTTCGCCGTCTTCGCCGGGGCGCTGGCGCACGCGGTGTGGCGCGGGCGGCGCGAGCGCGAGGAGCGCGGCGGCGTCGCCGGCATCCCGGCCGAGGAGCCCGCCGAGTCGCTGCGCTTCGTGCGCGGCTCGATCATCGGCCTGGGCGTGGTCATGAACGGTGCCGTGCTCCTGGTGGTCCTGGTCGCCACCGTGCTCGCGATGCGCGCCATCCCCGACCGGGCGGACGCCGCCGGGCTGACCCTGGACCTGGAGGCGCGCCAGTTCGCGTGGCGGGCCACCTACCCCAACGGCGCGACGACGGACGGCGAGGTGCGCATCCCGGCCGGCGAGCCGGTCGCGCTCCGCCTCACGTCCGCCGACGTGATCCACAGCTTCTGGGTGCCGGCGCTGGCCGGCAAGCTCGACGCGCTGCCCGACGGGGTCAGCACGCTGGTGCTGCAGGCCGACGAGCCGGGCACCTATCGCGGGCAGTGCGCCGAGTTCTGCGG
>DATMKC010000310.1:0-2599 GCA_035553555.1 Egibacteraceae bacterium
GCCGCGCAGCTCCAGCTCGCTGGCACGGGCGGGCGCCCGCTGCCCGGCCTCGGGCACGGCCTCCGGCGGCGCGGCACCGGCGCCGGCCGCCTCCAGCAGTTCCTCGCGCGCGTCCAGCACGCCGCGCACGCGCTCCCAGCCGGCCACGGAGCGCGGCAGGTCGCCGAGCAGGAAGCCGAGCACGCGCAGCGGGAACGCCAGCAGGCTGAACAGGTAGGCGAACTGCACCACGTCGCCCGGCGTGGCCGCCCCCGTGCTGACGCGCCAGCCGCCCAGCAGCAGCACGGCCAGGATGCCGAGCTCCGGGAGCACCTCCATGCTGGGATCGAACGTCGCGCGCAGGCGCCCCATGCGGACCAGCTCGTCGCGCAGGCGCTCCGAGGACTGCCGGAAGCGCTCCGTCTCGGCGGCCTCGCGGCCCAGCGTCTTCACCACCAGCGCGCCGTCGAAGCTTTCGTGCGCGACCTCGGAGACCTCGCCGCGCAGCTGCTGGGCGCGGATCGCCACACCGCCGACGCGGCGGTTGTAGGACCAGTTCAGCGCGGTCATCACCGCGCCCATCGCCAGGCCGATGACGGCCAGCAGCGGGTCGGTGAGCACCATCACGGCCGCGGCGATCGCGAGCATGAGGACCACGCCCGCGGAAAACGGCAGCGGCGCGATCGCCCCGAAGGCGGCCTCCACGTCGGCGTGGGCGGTGCTCAGCAGCTCGCCCGTGGAGTGGCGGCGGTGCCACGACAGCGGCAGGCGCAGGTAGCGCGAGGACACCTCGCGGCGGTGCCGCGCCTCCAGGCGGAACTGCATGAGGGTCGCCGCGGTGCGCCGCAGCACCACACCGACGCCCTTCAGCACGATCACGGCGAAGATCGTCAGCGCCCCCGCCGCCAGCGCGCCGGTGCGGACGCGCCCGGCCTCCAGGGACGGCAGCACCACGTGGTCGGTGACGCGGCCCACGACGACGGCGGAGCCGACGGTCGTCGCCGCGTACAGGGCGGCGCCCGCCACGGCGGCGGCGAACGAGCGGGGCTCCATGCGGATGTACGCCCACAGCACCGCCATGCCGCGGCGCAGCACGCTGCGATGGGTCGACGGGGACACGGGAGGCGGCCTCGATGGGTCGGCGGGGTCAGCCCACCGAGGCTAGCGAGTCGGCCGCGCGCCCGCCGGTTAGGCTCCAGGGCCGTTGTCCCTACCGAACGGGTTGGAGCGGGTCATGACACTGGCGCTGAGCCTTCCGATCACCGGCATGCCGCTGGACGAGACCGTCGCCTACGTGCGCGACTGCGCGGAGCTGGGCTACCGCGCCGTGTGGGGCAGCGAGGTCGCCGGTCCCGACTTCGCGACCCTGCTGGGCGCCGTGGCCGGCGCCGGCCTGGACGTCGACCTCGGCGTGGCGGTCATCCCGGTGCAGACGCGCAGCCCGTGGCTCATCGCCGCGACCGCCGCGTCGCTGGCGCAGATGAGCGGCGGGCGCTTCAGCCTGGGGCTGGGCACGTCCAGCGAGCTGATCGCCGGGCAGTGGTCCGGCGCCCCGTTCGACAAGCCGCTCACGCACCTGCGGGAGACGGTCGAGACGGTCCGGGCGATCCTGGCCGGCGAGCGCGCCAACGTCGACGGCGAGTACGTGCGCACGCACGGCTACAAGCTGTTCGCGCCCACGCCGCCGGTGCCGATCATCGTGGGCGCGCTCAACGCGGCGAGCCTGCGCCAGGCGGGGCGCATCGGCGACGGCGTGGCGCTCAACCAGTCGGCGCCGGAGCACCTGCCGATGATCCTGGGCGAGGTGCGCAAGGGCGCCGAGGAGGCCGGCAAGGACTTCGCGGCCATGCCGGTGGTCTCCCGCATCTTCTGCATGGTCACCGACCAGCCCGCCGCGGGCCGCGAGATGGTGCGCCACATCTTCGCGCCGTACGCCGCCACGTCGGTCTACAACCGCTTCTTCCGCTGGCTGGGCTTCACCGAGGAGATGGAGGCCGTCGCCGAGGCGTTCGGGCGCAAGGACCGCGCCGCGGCGGCCGCCGCGCTGTCCGACCGCTTTGTGGAGTCGATCTACGTCATCGGCGATGCCGACCACGTGGCCCAGCGCGTGAAGGACTACGTCGACAACGGCGTCACCGTGGCGGCGATCCAGCCGTTGGCCGCCGGCCGCGACGACGCCTTGCGCACCATGAAGGCGATCGCCGAGGCGTACGGCCTGTAGCGCCGGGGCCGGTCGTCCGGCGTTCTCAGGGTCTTCCCCGATGGCGCGCCTGGCGGCCGCGTCTCATCCTGGGTGCCATGAACGAGACGAGCGCACCCCCCGCCGACGCCATCCCGCCGCCGGACGAGCCACCCCCGCCGCAGACCGGCCCGCCGGCGGCCCGGCGCCTGGAGCGCCATCCCACCGACAAGGTCCTCGGTGGTGTGGCGGGCGGGCTCGGCCGCTACTTCGGTGTCGACCCGATCGTGTTCCGGCTGGCCTTCGTCGGGTTCGCCCTGTTCGGCGGCGGCGGGATCCTGCTGTACCTGATCGCGTGGGCGGCCATGCCGCTGGGCGAAGGCGGCGAGGCCGGACCGGCGCGCGACGGCGTCGACTTCGCCGCCTGGGTCGGCCTGGGCC
>DATMKC010000311.1:0-2379 GCA_035553555.1 Egibacteraceae bacterium
GTTCGGGCACCGGCCCGACCTGCTGGTCCTGTTCGTGGTCGCCGTGGCCTATCACGACGGCCCCGCCTCCGGCGCGCGCGCGGGCTTCGCCGCCGGGCTCATCGGCGACCTGCTGAGCAGCGCGTCAGGGCCGGTCGGCGTGGGCGCTCTGGTCCTGCTGCTGGTCGGCCACGCCGTCGGCGTGCTGCGCCCGTACCTGTCCGGCACCGCCCTTGCCGGCCAGCTCGCGGTCGCCACCGGCGCCACGCTGGTCGCCGTGCTGGGCTACGGCTTCCTCGGGCTGCTGCTCGACGTGGCGCCCGCCGACCCCGCCCTGGCGCTGCAGACGGCCGCCACCGTGGCGCTGTACAACGCGCTGCTCGCCCCGTTCGTGTTCGCGGCGGTGCGCCGGCTGTCGGTGAGGTTCCCGCGCAGCACCACCGTGCCGGCCTCACCCTGGTCACCCGGACGGGTGTCCGGACAGCAGGGCCGCCCCTGACGGCCGCGTGCGCCCGGCTATCCTCGGACTCGTGCGCACCCCGCAGTCGCCGGCCGGCACGGACCAGGCCGAAAGCACGCGTCTCCGGCTGACCTTCCTCACCTTGCTGGTGGTCAGCCTGTTCATCCTGCTCTTCGCGAGGCTGTGGTTCCTGCAGGTCATGGCGGGGGAGCGCTACTCGGAGATGGCCCAGGGCAACGCCATCCGCACGATCTCCATCGACGCGCCGCGCGGCAAGATCCTGGATCGCAACGGCCGGCCGGTCGTGCGCAACCGCTACGCGAACGTCATCTCCGTCAAGCCGGCGGAGATGGGCGAGCGCGAGGCCGAGGTCATGGCCGACGTCGCCGGGCTGCTCGGCATCACCGTCGACGAGCTCTACGAGCGCGTGCGGCGCTCGCGCGTGAGCCCGTTCCGGCCCAAGCCCGTCGCCGTGGACGTGCCCGGCGACATCCGCGACTACATCCACGAGAACGCGGCCACCCGGTTCCCCGGCGTCTACGCCGAGACCCGGCCGCTGCGCGAGTACCCCAACGGCTCGCTGGCGGCGCACGTGGTCGGCTACCTGGGCGAGATCAGTGCGGAGGATCTCGAGGACGCGCGCTACGAGGGCTACCGGGCCGGCGAGATCATCGGGCGCACCGGCGTGGAGCAGGTCCACCAGCAGGCGCTGCGCGGCGTCGAGGGCCAGCGGCGCTACGTGGTCAACGCCCGCGGCCGCGTGATCGGGTCGCTGGAGGAGCTGCTGCCCAAGCCGGGCGCCGACGTGCAGCTCACGCTGGACCTGGAGGCGCAGCGCTTCACCGAGGAGGCCCTGGCGCGCGGCATCGAGGTGGCGCGCAAGGTGCGCGACGTCGCGACCGGCCCGGGCCGCGGCGGCACGTTCAAGGCGCCCGCCGGGGCGGCGCTGGTGCTGGACCCGCGCAACGGCGAGGTCCTCGCGCTGGCCAGCTTCCCGACCTATGAGCCCTCGCAGTTCGTCGGCCGGCTCAGCCCGGAGTACTGGGCGTGGCTGAAGGCCCCCGAGAACCACCAGCCCTTCCTGAACCGGGCCGTGCAGTCGGCCTATCCGCCCGGCTCGGTGTTCAAGCCGGTGTCCACGGCCGCCGCCCTGGAGGCCGGCTACATCAGCACCACGACGCGGCTGCCGTGCCCGCGGCGCTGGGAGTGGAACGGCAACGTGTTCCGCAACTGGCGCGGGCGCGACATGCCGAGCATGAACCTGGCGGAGGCCCTGGTCGACTCCTGCGACACCGTGTACTACGAGCTGGCGCGGCGCATGTGGACCGACGAGGTGCGCGCCATCGAGGCCGGGGAAGAGGCCTACGAGCACCTCAGCGAGCAGGCGCGCGGCTGGGGCTTCGGCGCCCCCCACGGCATCGACCTGCCGTCGGAGGCGAAGGGCCGTGTGCCGGGGCGGCGCTGGAAGCAGGAGTACTGGGACGCGCACAAGGACACCTACTGCACCCAGGCTCGCCAGCACCCGGAGGGCAGCTACCCGCAGCGGCTGTTCACCGACCTGTGCAACGACGGCAACCGCTGGCGCGGCGGTGACGCGGTCAACATGTCCATCGGGCAGGGCGACCTGCTCACCACGCCGCTGCAGGTGGCCAACGCGTTCGCCGCGATCGCCAACCGCGGCACGCTGTGGAAGCCCCACGTCACCAAGGCGGTGCTGCACCCCGACGGCCGCGTGGACGAGACCCAGCCGGAGAAGCTCGGCGAGCTGCCGGTGCGCCGCGAGTACCTCGACTACATCGACAGCGGCCTGCAGGGCGTCATGGCCGAGGGCGGCACGGCCGGCAGCGTGTTCGCGGACTTCCCGGTGCGGCTGGCGGGCAAGACCGGCACCGCGGAGATGAAGCCCAAGCAGCCGTTCGCCTGGTTCGCCGCCTACGGGC
>DATMKC010000312.1:0-3775 GCA_035553555.1 Egibacteraceae bacterium
GGCCACGGCGGTCCCCGGCACCCCGGCGGACCGGACGACGGCCCGGTCCAGCGCGGCCTGCTGGAGGAGCCCGTCATCGTCCGGCAGCTGCCGGCGCGCGCCGGGGACGCGCGCGGCTTCTTCCGCAAGAGCCGCGACGTCGTCATGGGCACCGAGCGGCGCATCGGGCTGTGGGTGCTGCCGCTGTTCCTGGTGATGGGGCTGCTGGGCGCCACGCTGGCTGGCGGCCTGGCGATGCTGTACTACGGCCAGCAGGTGCGCGACCTGGAGCGCTCCACCACCAGGGTCGTGTCCCAGCTCGAGGAGCGCGGCGCGGAGCTGGAGCGCATCGCCGAGGAGGCGCGCACGTCGATCGAGGACCAGGTCCGCCAGGTGCGCGAGACCATCGCGCAGGAGGCGCCGATCACCTCGCCCAACGAGGCGGGCATCTACGCGGTGGCCGCCGCCCACCCCGGCGGCGAGGTGCGGGTGGGCAGCGGCTTCACCATCTTCAGCGACGCCAGCGAGACGTTCCTGGTGACCTCCTACGCGCTGGTGGCCACCCCGGACGGCTTCGCGGTGCGCACCGCCGAGGTCTACCTGCCCAGCGACACGGTGACCGCCTCGGTGCACAACTACGACCGCGACCTGGACATCGCGACGCTGCGCCTGCGCGGTGGCCCGCTGCCGGTGCCGGAGTGGCGGCCCGGCGAGCAGGAGGTCCGCCGCGGCGACCTGGTCTACGCCGCCGGCATCGCGGGGCCGGGCACGCCCACCGTGGTGGAGGGCACGATCGCCGGCGTGAGCGCGGAGGCGATCGTCCCGGGGCTGTCGCTCAACGCGTTCCTGGCCGGCGGGCCGCTGGTCGACGCCTCCGGCAAGGTCATCGCCATCGCCTCGATCAGCTACCGGCCGTTCGGGCCGGTGGACGGCGACCTGCACTACGCGGTGCCGATCCGGTCGGTGTGCCGGCGCCTGGTGCGCTGCACGCGCGCGGACCTGTCGGCCGGTGAGCTGGGCGACGAGGGCGGCAGCGGCACCATCCGCACCACGCCGCCGCCGGAGCCGCCGCCCTCGCCGTCGCCGACGCAGGAGGAGCGCCGGCCGTCGCCATCGCCGACCGCGTCGCCGCCGCCGACCGCTCCGGCGACCACGCCGCCTCCCTAACCGTCTCCCTGGGGGTCTCCGGCGACCGGCGGGAACGGCAGCACGCCGTCGCCGGGACCCGGTGACGGCGAGCCCGTGGGCTCGCCCGTCTCGGACTCCGTCGGCTCGGGCGACGGCGTCGTCGGCTCCGGCTCCGGGCGCGGCTCGGGGGAGCGCATCGCGGGGCCCAGGCGCCGCCGGCTCGGGTACACGCGCTCGTCGGGGCCGGGCTCCGGGAACGGCTCCGGCGGCACGTCCGCCAGCATCGCCGAGGCGGCGTCGCGCCAGATCATCGCGGGGATCGTGCCGCCGAAGCACTCGCGGCCGCAGCCCGGCAGCCCTTCCAGCGGCACCTGGCGGTCGCGGTGGGCCAGGTGCACGGCCATGGAGAACTGCGGGGTGTAGCCCACGAACCAGATCTCGGTGTTGAACTGGTGCGTGCCGGTCTTGCCGGCCTGCGGGCGCCCGATCTTGGCGCGCGTGCCCGTGCCGCTGTCCACCGCCGCCTCCAGCGCGCGGGTCACGTCGCGCGCCACGGACGGGGCGACGGCGCGGTAGCAGCGGCCGAGGTCGTCGTCGTCGAACTCGTAGCCCATGTCGTGCAGGCGGGCCGCCCATGCCTTGCGCTCCTCCGCGCTGGGCTGGCGCGGGTCCGGCGCCGGCAGCGGCGTGCCGTCGGGCGCGCGCACCTCCAGCACCAGCCGCGCCGGGCACGCCACCCCGTTGTTGGCGAACGTGCCGAAGGCGGAGGCGAGGTCCAGCGGGGTGACGTTGCCCGTGCCGAGCGAGCGGGTGATGTCCGGCGGCCCGCCGTCGCGCTGCAGCAGGCTCGAGCGCACGCCCAGCCGGTGCGCCATCTGCACGAAGTCCTCCACCCCGACGTCGCGGCCCAGCTGCGCGAACACGGTGTTGACGGAGCGCGCCGTGGCCTGCAGCAGCGTGCAGCTGCCGCCGCAGCCGCCGCCGCTGGGCGTCCAGTCGCCGATGCGCACCTGGCGCGGCGCCGGGTAGCGGCGGTTGAGGGTCATGCCCTCCTCCAGCGCGGTCGCCAGGACGATGGGCTTGAACGTCGAGCCGGACGGGCGGCCGTAGTCCTGGTTCAGCGCCAGGTTGACCTGGCTCACCGAGTAGTCGCGGCCGCCCCAGGCGGCCAGCACGTCGCCCGTGCGCGGGTCGAGCGAGGCCACGCCCGCGTCGATCTCCGGGTTGGGCGGCAGGTGCGGGGCCACCTGCTGCTCCAGCAGCGCCTGCTGGTCCAGGTCGATGGTCGCGGTGACCTGCAGGCCGCCGTTGTAGACCGCCTCGGGGCCGAAGGCGTCCAGCAGCTGGCGGCGCAGCTCGTCGACGAAGTACGGGGCCTTGGGCGCCTCCCGCTGGTAGGGCACCACGCCCAGGGGCTGGAGCTTGGCCTCGCGGACACGCTCGCGCACGGCGAAGCCGTTGGCGGCCATGATGTCCAGCACCTGGTTGCGGCGGAACAGCGCGCCGTCCGGGTCGACGCGCGGCGACAGCCGCGTGGGGGCGGACAGCACGCTGGCGAGCAGGGCGGCCTCGTGCAGGGCCAGGTCCGCGGCGGGCTTGCCGAAGTAGGTCAGGGCAGCGGCCTGCGCGCCGTAGGCGCCGTCGCCGAAGTACGCGCGGTTGAGGTAGGCCTCGAGGATCTCCTCCTTGGAGCGCTCCTTGTCCAGCTGGAGGGCGACCACCGCCTCGCGGATCTTGCGGTACAGCGTGCGCTCGCGGCCGACGTAGACCATCTTCACGTACTGCTGGGTCAGCGTGGAGCCGCCCTCGGCGATGCCCCCCGTGGTGACGTTGCGCCACACCGCGCGCAGCACGGAGATCGGGTCCACGCCCTCGTGGTCGTAGAAGCGGTGGTCCTCCTTGGCCACGACCGCGTCCTGCAGGTGCTCGCTGATCTGGTCGATGGGCACCGGCCGGCGCTCCACGTCGGCGGCGAAGCGGGCCAGCGGGCGGCCGTGGCGGTCCACGGCGATGGACGGTCCCAGGAGCTCGTTGCGCTCGGGAATCTCCCAGTCGATGGCCAGCGCGATCATGCCGAAGGCGGCCACCATCAGCCCGCTCGCGACCGCGAAGGCGACGAGCGTGACGGCGATGCGGGCGGCCAGCCGCTTGCGGGACATGCCCCGAGTCTACGGACGTTGCGCCGGAGCGGGCCTGGAACGGCCCTGTTCGCCCGGGCGGTGGCGCGGCCGGTCAGGCGACCGGGGCGGGCCTGGGCGCGCGCGTGCCGCCCGGGTCGTCGCGGGCGGCCAGCTCGTCCAGCCCCTCGCCACGGCATGCCTGGCGGAAGCGCTCCAGGTGCGCGCGCACCCGCTCCTCGGCGTACTGCGCCGACTGGTCGCGATTGATCATGAACGGCCAGTCGCTGGCCTGCAGCAGGCTGAGCTGGCGCCAGGCGGCGTCGCGCGCGCCGGCCCAGTCCGCCGTCGCCGGCAGCGCCCGGAACTCGGCCTCGGCCCCGCGCAGCGCCTGCCAGATCCAGCGCGTCCGCTCGCTGACCCAGGCCGCGTGCCCCTTGCCCCAGCCCCAGGACGACTCGGGCAGGGCCAGCCGCCGCCGCGGCGGGTGTCTGTCCAGGTAGGCGCGCAGGGTGGTGGGCCGCACGGGCCCGCCGGCGAGCGAGCGCACC
>DATMKC010000313.1:0-4316 GCA_035553555.1 Egibacteraceae bacterium
GTGGGCTCCTCCGCCGGAGCGGGCGACTGGCCCCCGGGCTCGTCGTCGCCGGACGGGTCGTCGAACGGGTCGGCGAACTCGGTGGGCTGCTCCGCGAACTCCGTCTCGTCGTCGCCGCCTCCCAGCACGGCGGCCGTCACGCCGCCGACGAGCAGCAGCACGATGAGCGGGCCCAGCAGGGATTCGACGCGTCGGGACGACATGGTCGGCATCACACCACGCGGCGCCGCGTCGTCACAACCCGTGGCGGCGGAATTCACGCGCCCAGGGTGGGCGTTTTGCCCGGAGCGGCCGCAGGCGTCACTCTTGGGCCGTGACCACCTCGTCCCCCGCCGCGACCGCCGGCCGCCCGCTCCTGCGCGGATGGCTGCACGCCGCGATGACACCGGTCGCCGTGGGAGCGGGCCTGTGGCTGCTGCGCGGCGCGAGCGCCCCGGCCAACCGCCTGTCCGTCGCGGTGTTCGCGGCGTGCATGGTGGGGCTGTACGGGACCTCGGCCGCCTATCACGTGGGCCGCTGGGGCGAGCGGGCGCGCTACATCCTGTCCCGCTGCGACGTCGCGATGATCCAGCTGGCCATCGCCGGCACGTTCACGCCGCTGGCGTTCCACACGCTGGAGGGCGGCTGGCGCACCTGGAGCCTGGTGGTGGCCTGGGGCGTGGCGCTGATCGGCGCGGCGATCGCCGCCTCGCCCATCACGGGGCCGCGATGGCTGACCGCGGCGGGCTACGTCGCGACCGGCTGGCTCGCCGTGGTGCCGCTGTCGCGCATGGTGCAGGCGCTGCCGTGGGAGGGCACGGGCCTGATCGTGCTCGGCGGGCTGATCTACATGCTGGGCGCCGTGGTCTACGTGCGGCAGCGGCCGAACCCCCTGCCCGCCTGGTTCGGCTTCCACGAGGTGTTCCACCTGCTGGTGATCGCCGCGAGCTGCTGCCACTACTACGCGATCTGGCGCTACGTCCTGCCCCTGGGCGCCTGAGGGACCTGGACCTACCGGTCAACCCTTGCTGTAGCGCTTCTTGGCGGAGGCGACCAGGGCTAGGCGCGAGGCGCGCATCTCCGGAGTCCAGACAATGGAGCGCGTAAGAGGCGCCTCAGCGGAATCGACGTGAAAACGTCCGGCCTTCGGTTGTGCTCGTACCACTTTCCCGTTGTTGGCCATCGCCGACCTCCCTTTGTGATCACTTAGCATGATGCCCAAGCGGTGCGACATCAATGAGCCCGCACCGGTCTCAGTGAGAGCAACACGGCCACAGCGCTGACAGCAACGGCGCAAATTCCGACCAGAGCCCTGCCCACCGTCTGCTGCATTTCGAGTACCAGGACGGCTGCCACGAGCATCAACGCGACCGGAGGCAGCCACACCAGTCTTACGCGAACGGCCACGAGGCGAGCCGCGATGGCATGCGCGGGAGGCCGGGTGACGAGACCGACCACGACCGCAGTCACGGCCAACAGAAGCGACGCTGAGTCATCGGCACCTCTGTGGAACAACACGGGAGCGCGAAGGTAAACCCCGAACAGAAGGAACGCAGCCAACCAGGCCGACCACCTCGATCCTTGCATCCACCCTGTCCTTGCGGGAACGACCTGGAGGTTGACCTGGACCGCCTCCCCAGCCCCCAGACGCCCCAGGTGAAGGTGTCGCCGTGGCCCGGCCACTCCTGCGCCCGCACGGGGCTCCGCGGCCTCCCGTAGCGCCCCTGTCGCCAGAACTTCCACGTCTTCGGGCTCCTGGACCTCCACATGAGTGCTCGAAGCTGGCAAGAGAGACACCACGTCAAACGACACCTCCGCCGGACGAAGGCCTGCCCGCGTCCTGAAGCGACGGAGCCGGTTTTCGCCCTCCGTGAGGGTGAACGCTGTGTCGTAGGAGAACTTCAGCACGGTACGAACCCCTGGACCCTCACTCAGCACGGCCACGAGGACGAACTGTTCGAGGAAGGCCTCTACGAGCTTCAGGTACCCATCGTGGTCGAAGAGTGCAGCGTCTGGACCGTCTACGACTCGGTCCACGAACGCGTCCCAGACGCGATCCAAGCTACCCGGAGACCCGCTGGCAGCGACCACAGCGCTGAGCTGATCCTGCGTCTCACGTGACAACTCCTTGCCTGCGACCGCCTCGCCCATCACTGACAGGATCGTGAGGGCCAATTCACCATTCTGTCCCGCTGTCAGCACAGGGACTGGACCGCCGCTCGAGTCGTGCAGGTCGAACCGGGTCAGGGGCTGCTTCTGTAGAAAGGTCAGCGGAAGGAGCAACTGCCGACTGTTCCAAGGCAGTGGCGGCGCGTCTTCGGGCACGCTCAGATCTAGGCTCACGTGCCGGTTGCAAACCGTGGCCGAGTGAAGGGTCAACCGTTCCACCCGGCGATGGAGCCACAACTCACTGGTGTCCAGCATGCCGCCGATCGCAAGCGCCACGCCGGGCTGGGCCAGGAACCCATCCCACGCCTGCTCGATGTCCTCAGGCACGACTCACCCCCGATTCCGCCGGGGAAGGTTATCGGGCGAGTGAGACAGGACCGGACTTCAGGCGTTGAGGCGCTGGATCATGAGCTCGGCGGTCTCGGTCGGGTTGGTGCCGACGGAGATGCCCAGCGACTCCAGGTAGGCCTTCTTGTCGGCCGCGGTCTCGCCGCCGCCGCCGCCCTCCTTGACGATGGCGCCGGCGTGGCCCATCTGCTTGCCCGGAGGCGCGGAGAACCCGGCGATGTAGGCGACGACGGGCGTGTCGGGGATGTTCGCCTTGATCCAGTCGCCGGCCTTCTGCTCCTCCTGGCCGCCGATCTCGCCCACGAACACGATCGCCTCGGTCTCGGGGTCCTCGGCGAAGCGCGGGATGACGTCCAAGAAGTTGGAGCCGATGATGGGATCGCCGCCGATGCCGACGCAGGTCGAGATGCCGATCCCGGCCAGGTTCAGCTCGTGCATGATCTGGTAGGTCAGCGTGCCGGAGCGGCTCACCAGGCCGACCTTGCCGGGCTTGGTGATCTCCGCGGGGATGATCCCGACGTTGGCCTTGCCGGGCGAGATCAGCCCCGGGCAGTTCGGGCCGATCAGCACCGGGCGCCCCTCCTTGAGGAACGTCCCGTCCGCCTGGCGCGGGTAGAGCGTGTTGTAGACCACGGCCATGTCGTGCACGGGCACGCCCTCGGTGATGCACACGATCGTGGAGATGCCCGCCTCGTAGGCCTCCAGGATCGCGTCCTTCGCGCCCGGCGCCGGGACCATGATCATCGACGTGTTCGCGCCGTCGGACTCCACGGCCTCCGCCACCGACGCGCGGATCGGCACGTCCAGGCCCTCCCACGTCGTGCCGCCCTTCTTCGGGTGCACGCCGGCGACGACCTTGGTGCCGTAGCCCTGGTTGCGCTTGGCGTGGAACGTGCCCTGGGAGCCGGTGCCCTGGACCACGAGCCGGGTGTGCTGATCGATCAGGATGCTCATCCGTGGACTCCCTTTAGGCCTGCGCGGCCAGCTCGACGGCCTTCTGCGCGGCCTCGTTCATCTTCGACGCGGCGACGATCTTCGGGTTGTCCGCCTCGGCCAGGATGCGCCGGCCCTCGTCGGCGTTCGTGCCGTCCAGGCGCACGACCAGCCGCTGCTCCACGTCGCCGAGCTGGTCCAGCGCGCCGAGCACCGCCTTGGCGACGTCGTCGCAGCGCGTGATGCCGCCGAAGATGTTGATCAGCATGGCCTTGACCGACGGGTCGCCCAGGACGAACGCGATGCCCTTGGCCATGCTCTCGGCGCTGGCGCCGCCGCCGGCGTCCAGGAAGTTCGCCGGCTTGCCGCCCGCCTGCGTGACCACGTCCAGCGTGGACATCACCAGGCCGGCGCCGTTGCCCATGATCCCCACGTCGCCGTCGAGCTTGACGTAGGCGAGGTCCTGGCGCTTGGCCTCCGCCTCCAGCGGGTCGGCGGCCTCGATGTTCTCCCACTCGGCCAGGTCGGCGTGGCGGAACAGCGCGTTGCCGTCGATGGACACCTTGGAGTCCAGGGCGATGACCCGGCCGTCCTCGGTGCGGATCAGCGGGTTCACCTCGAACAGCGTCGCGTCGGAGTCCACGAAGCCCTCGTACAGCTTCACCAGCAGGTCCGCGGCCTGGTCCAGCACCGCGTCGGGGATGCGCGCCGCCCGCAGGATCTGTTCCGCCTTGGCGCGGTCGATGCCGGCGATCGGGTCGATGGGCTCCTTGACCACCGCCTCCGGCCGCGTGCGGTTGACCTCCTCGATGTCCATGCCGCCCTCGACCGAGCAGATCACCAGGTAGCCCTTGCTGACCCGGTCGTGCAGGATCGACAGGTAGTAC
>DATMKC010000314.1:0-6692 GCA_035553555.1 Egibacteraceae bacterium
TGCCACGACCGCTTCGTCCGGCTGGTGCACGGCGCGGGCAGCCGCGGGGAGGACCGCTGGCGCGAGCTGCGCGAGGCCACCGAGTTCGCCTACGTGCTCGGCGGCGGCGGCGGACTGGAGGCCTACGCGCTGGTGCGCCACCAGGCCGACCCCGACGACTGGCGCTACGTCCTCGCCGTCGAGGACTGGGCCGCGCTGACGCCCCCCGGGCTGGAGGCCGTGCTCGGCTTCGTCGGCCGGCACGGCACCCTGGCGAAGGCGGCCGTGCTCGCCGGCCCGGCCGTGCGCCTGCTGGGCGGGCACCTGCCGGAGCAGGACTGGCGGCTGACCACGGACTTCTCCTGGATGGCGCGCGGGCTGGACTTCTCCGCGGCCATCGCGGCGCGGCCCTTCCCCGCGGGCATCGGCGCGGAGCTCACCATCGCGCTGGAGGACCCGCTCCTGCCGGAGATCCAGGGTCCGTGGCGCGTGACGGTCGCAGGCGGCAAGGGCCTCGCCGAGCCGGCGGGTGAGGCGGCCGTGCGCCTGCGCCCGCGCGCGGTCGGACCGCTGCTGATGGGCTCGGCCGGGGCCGACACGCTGATCCTCGGCGGGATGGCGGACGGCACGCCCGAGGACCTCGCCCTCCTGAGCGGCGTGTTCGCCGCCCCGCCGCCGGTGTTCCTCGACTTCTTCTGACCCGACCCGCGACCGGAGAGACGACATGGCCGACCATCTCGACGCCGTCCTGGACCACGTCGCCATCGCCGTGCCCGCCTGGGAGCCGGCCGAACGGCGCTGGCGGGACGACCTGGGCGGCGGCGTGGTCGCGTTCGGCAAGACGCCTGCGTTCTGGAGCCGGCAGCTGCGCTTCGCCGGCGGCGGCAAGCTGGAGCTGCTCGCGCCACCGCCGGAGACCGGTCCGGACAACTTCGTGCGGCGCTTCCTGGACCGCTTCGGCGCCCACCTGCACCACGTCACGCTGAAGGTGCCCGACCTTATGGAGGCGGTCGCGGTGCTGCGGGCGGCGGGGCTCGAACCGGTCGACATCCGGGCGGACAACCCGTACTGGCACGAGGCGTTCCTGCGGCCCAGCGAGGCCGGCGGGATCGTGGTGCAGGTCGCCTACGCCGGCCAGAGCGACGAGGAGTGGGCCCGCAAGGTCGGGCTGGAGCCCGAGCGGCCGCGCCCCGGGGCGGCGACCCTGACCGGCCCGCTGCTGGAGCACCCCGACCTGGCGGCCGCCGAGCGCCTCTGGCGCCTGCTGGGCGCAGAGATCGCCCGCGACGACAGCGGACTGATGGCGTCGTGGCCCCGCTCGCCGCTCACGGTCCGTATTGCCCGGGGTCCCGCGGCCCGCGCGGTGGCACTTCTGGGCCACGGCGTGCCGCCGCAGCAATCCGACCCCGAGACCGGCCCTGAGCTGCGGTTTTCCGGCATCCCGCCGGCCTGATCCTCGGGCGTACGCACATACGTAGCCATTTCTACGTAGTCACGCACAGCCATTTACGTAGATGTGCTTACGTTTTCGCTCGCTCGTGCCGAGACACAAGGGTCGGCACCTGTACGGGCCGGGAACACCGCGAGGTGACACGCCAGTGAGGGGATGTCGCGGAGGTCCCAGGCGCTCGTCTATGTAGGGAGCGAGTGATGACTGGAACGTTGCGACTGCAGATCGCCGCGATGCTGGCGGGCATGGCGATGGTGAGCGGCTTGGTCTTCCAGACCTCGAGCGCCGCCTTCAGTGGCACCACAGCCAGCTCGGGCAACACCTTTACGGCGGGCACCGTGTCGCTGTCGGACGACGACGCCGCGGCCGCGATGTTCTCGTTGTCCAACCTGAAGCCGGGCGACACCTCCACGAAGTGCATCCAGCTGACCTACACGGGCTCGCTGGCCAGCGCGATCAAGCTGTACGGGGCCATAGGCGGGGGCACCGGTCTCGGCGCGTACATCGACCTGACCATCACGAGTGGCACGCCAGGCACCTTCGCGGACTGCAGCACCTTTGCGGGCACCCAGATCTATTCCGGGACCCTGGCGAACTTCGCCACCACGCACGCGAACTGGAGCAATGGCCTGTCCGACGCCAACTGGACGCCCAGCACCAATGGTCAGACCCGCACCTACCGTTTCGTGACCACGCTCCAGGACAACAACTCCGCGCAGGGGCTGAGCGCCAACACGGTGAGCTTCACCTGGGAAGCCCAGAACACCTAAGCGAAAGGCGACCGTGGCCCTTGACGAAGGGGTCGCGCCGCCCGCAGCGTAGAGACGATGGACGCCCGACCGGAGACGACACGACGAGGAGCAGCCGACTGGCTGGTCCTCGTCGGCCGTTTCGCGGCACTGGTCTACCTCAACGCGCTGGTGTGGCTGTCCGTCTGGGTGCTGATCCCCACGCTCTTCATGGGCTGGCAGCCGATGGCGATCGAGACCGGGTCGATGGGGCCGTCGATCCGCACCGGCGACGTGGTCCTGGTCGAGTCCTACCGGGGGCAGCCGCTGGAAGCCGGCCGCGTGATCACCTTCCGGGATCCGGCCGACCCGGACCGCCTGGTGACGCACCGGATCACCGCGGTCAACGCGGACGGCACGTACCTGACCAAGGGCGACGCCAACCTCGACGCGGACTCCACCCCGCTGGCCGGGGAGCACATCCGCGGCGTCGGCCGCCTGGTGATCCCGCGCGTCGGCCTTCCGGTGGTGTGGATGGAGCAGGGCCACTACGCGGCGCTGGGCGCCTGGGCCGTCAGCGTGGTGTTCGCGCTCGTCCTGCTCGCGCCCTCCCGTCCGGAGGAGCAACCGTCCCGGGTGCCGCTGTCCGCACGCGTGCCGAGGTTCCCGCGGCGGTCGGCGCCCGCCCCCGTGGCGCCCTTGCCCGGGCCTGCGGTCCCCGTCGCCTCCTTGCCGGTGCCGCCTGGGGGCCCGAGCAGGACGCTGCCTGTTGCTGCCGGGTGGGCGCAGGTGCCGGCGGTGCGCTACCGCCTGCGCCTGCCCGTGCCGCCCATGGCGCTGGAACTGCCGGCCCCGCCGCGCTGGACGGTCGCGCTGGTCCCGTCGCCGCCCGGCACGGCACCGGTCGCGCCCATCCCGGCGCCGCCGCGCCCGGCCGCCGTCCGGCGCGGCACGGCCCTGTCGAGCCGGGACGTCCCCGGATGGGCGGGCCGACTGCATTCGTGATCTCCCGGTCGAACGGGACGCAACACCGCCGTATCGTGTGGAAGGGGTGCCCACGACGCAGGAGGATCGGTCGTGCGGCGCCGGGCGTGGATCCGCTTGCTGGTCGTGCTTCCGCTGCTGGCGGCACTGGCCGTGCTCGACGTCAGCGACGCCGTGTTCACCGGCGGCACGTCCAACGGCGGCAGCTCCTTCGAGGGCGACACGCTGGCTCCCCCAAGCGGCGTGACCGTCACGCACCAGTGCCTGTTGAGCATCCAGTCCGTGAAGGTGGACTGGACGGCCAGCCCGTCCACGTGGGCGACGCACTACCGCGTGCTGCGCGCGGTCAACGGCGGCGCCTACGCCTCCGTGGCGACGGTGTCCTACGGCACCGACACGTGGACGGACAGCGGCGTGTCGGCGTCCACGACGTACACGTACCGGGTGCGCACCGAGCGCACGGGATGGACGTGGACGTCCGTGGAGGCCCAGTCCGCCGACGTCACCACCCCGGCGCTGTGCCTGTGACGCCGGCGCTCCAGCCGCGGCGCGAATCCGCCGACATGGAGGGCACGGCCGCAAGACCGGCTTGACTCGAGCGTTTCCAGATGCGGCAATGGTCAGACCGCCGCCGAGGGGGATCCAACCGGAGGTGGGTGTGCGGGTGTCACGCCCGGTTGTCGCGGCAGGTCTCTCCGGCTTGCTGCTCGTCACCATGCTCGTGCTGCGCGTCAGCGGCGCGGCGTTTCAGGCCAGCACGGTCAACCCCTCCAACAGTTTCGGCGCGGCCACCGTGGCCGTCTCGGACAACGACAGCGGCACCCTGCTGCTGGACACCACGGCGATGCTGCCTGGCGACACCAAGCAGACCTGCGTCCAAGTGAGCTACACGGGCACCGTCGACGCGACGGTCAAGCTCCACGGCACCGTCTCGGGCTCCCTGCCGCAGTACCTGAATCTGACCGTCGAGCGGGGCAGCGGCGCCAGCGCCTTCGGCAACTGCACGGGCTTCTCCTCGACCGCCACCGTCTTCAGCGGCACGGTCTCAGGGCTCGCGTCCAGCCACACGTCATGGGCCGACGGCGCCGGCTCCTACACGGCGGCACCCTCCTCGTCGCAGTGGTTCCGCATCGTGTGGACGCTCCAGGACGTCAACGCCGCACAGGGCCAGACCGCGTCGGCGACGTACACGTGGGAGGCGCGCAGCGGCGCGGTCACGACCAACTTCCGCTCCACCACCGCGTCGTCGACCGCGACGGTGCCGGCCGACACGCTCCAGCCGCCGGGCACTCCCAGCGCCACCTACAACTGCACCCTGACGGTCCGCCAGATCACCGTGAGCTGGACCGCGACGCCGAGTACCTGGGCGACCACCTACCGGGTCTACCGCTCGGTGGACGGCGGTGCGTACAGCTCGGTGGCCACCGTCGAGTACGGCACGACCTCGTGGGTCGATACGGCCGTCAACGGCGGCACGACGTACATCTACAAGCTGCGCAGCGAGCGCACCGGCTGGACCTGGGTGTCCGCCGACACCGCGGTCTCCAACAGCGTCACGACTCCGACGCTTTGCCTGTGACGCTCAGCGCAGCCCTCGCGCCACCAGCAGCTCGGCGATCTGGACGGTGTTGAGCGCGGCGCCCTTCAGCAGGTTGTCGCCGACCACGAACAGGTTCAGCGCGTGGTCGTCGCCCAGGTCCTCGCGCACGCGGCCGACCGCGACCTCGTCGCGCCCCGCCCACTCCAGCGGCGTGGGCACCTCGTCCAGCACCAGGCCCGGGAAGCCGTCCATCGCCGCCAGCGCCGCCTCGCGCGTGACCGGCCGCGAGAAGCGGGCGCGGCACTGGACCGAATGGCCGACCATGACCGGCACCCGCACGCACGTGGGACTGACCCGCAGGTCCGGGATGCCCAGGATCTTGCGGCTCTCGTTCTGGAGCTTCAGCTCCTCGTCGGTGTAGCCGCCCTCGCCGGGCGTGCCCAGCAGCGGCACGACGTTGTAGGCCAGCGTCGCGGCGTGCACCTTGTGCTCGACCAGCTTCGCGGCCGCGGCGCCGTCCGCGCGCAGCAGGTCCACGTGCTCGTGCAGCACCGGCACCTGCGCGGCCAGCTCGTCGATGCCCTTCTGGCCGGCGCCGCCCGCCGCCTGGTAGCTGGTCGCGACCAAGTCCACCAGGCCGAAGGCGTCGTGCAGCGCCTTCAGCGGCAGCATGATCGCCATCGTGGTGCAGTTGGGGTTGGCGACGATGCCCTTGCCGATGCGCTCCAGCGCCTCGGGGTTCACCTCGCTGACCACCAGCGGCACGTCGGGGTCCATGCGCCAGGCGGAGCTGTTGTCCACCACGATCGCGCCGGCCTCGACCGCGCGCGGCGCGTGCTCCCTGGAGGTCCCGCCCCCTGCGCTGAACAGGGCGATGTCGACGCCTTCGAACACCGCCGGGTCCTCGATGGAGCGCACCGTGACGTCCTGGCCGCGGAAGGTCAGCACCTTGCCCTCGCTGCGCGGGCTGGCGACGAGGACCACCTCGTCGCAGGGGAAGGCGCGCTGCTCCAGCAGGCGGCGCAGGTCCTGGCCGACCGCGCCGGTGGCGCCGACGACGGCGACCCGCCGGGACGGACTAGCCATGGTCGGCCTCCGCGAGGTTGAAGCGGTCGTGGACGGCGCGCACTGCTGCCTCCAGGTCGCTCTCCCGGATCACCACGCTGATGCGGATGGTGGAGGTCGAGATCATCTCGATGTTGACACCAACCTCGCTCAGCGCCTCGAACATGGCGGCGGCCACACCGGGGTGGGTCTTCATGCCGGCGCCCACGAGGCTCACCTTGGCGATGCCCTCGTCGAAGTCGACGCCCGCGGCGCCGACCTCGGCGGCCAGCTCGCGCAGGATCTGCACGGCCTTGGGGCCGTCGGCCAGCGGCAGCGTGCAGGAGATGTCGGTCGCCCCGGACTCGGACACGTTCTGCACGATCATGTCGACGTTGATGTGGTTGGCGGCCAGCACCGTGAAGATGCGCGCGGCGATGCCGGGCTTGTCCGGCACGCCGCGGATCACGAGCTTGCCCTCGCCGCTGTCGTGGGCGACGCCCGTGACCATCGCGGCTTCCATGCCCTCGTCCATCTCGCTGTCAGACATGACCCAGGTTCCCTCGTCGTAGGTGAAAGAGCTGCGGACGTGCACGGTGACCCCGTGGTTGCGCGCGTACTCCACGCTGCGCACCTGCAGCACCTTGGCGCCGTGCGCCGCCAGCTCCAGCATCTCCTCGTGGCTGACCCGCGACAGGTGGCGGGCGTCCGGCACGATGCGCGGGTCGGCGGTGTAGACGCCGTTGACGTCCGTGTAGATCTCGCACACGTCGGCGCCCAGGGCGCCGGCGAGCGCGACCGCGGTGGTGTCGCTGCCGCCCCGGCCCAGCGTGGTGACGTCCTTGGAGTCGCGGCTGACGCCCTGGAAGCCGGCGACGATCACCACGTGCCCTTCCTCAAGAGCCTCGTGGATGCGCCCGGGCGTGATGTCCATGATCCGCGCCTTGCCGTGCGCGGAGTCGGTGAT
>DATMKC010000315.1:0-3715 GCA_035553555.1 Egibacteraceae bacterium
TCGCCGGCGGCCTGCTGTTCCGCGGCGGCGAGACCGGCTGGGCCGTGGTCGCGTGGGCCCTGACGTTCGTCGCCGGCGCCGCGCTCCGGCTGGCCTCGGCCGGATGCCGCGCGCTGGCGCAGCTGCTGGAGCGCAGCGAGCGCATCGAGGAGGAGCTGCGCCGTCTGGACCGGGAGCCGCCCCAGGCCGAGCCGGACAGCGGCCGCGTCCCCGACCCGTACCGCCGCTGGGGCGGAGGCTGGCACTAGCCAGCGCGCCCCCGCCGGCCGGCGGCGGGCACGGTGCTGGCGCCCCACCCCGCGCCCTGGCACCATGCGATTTGCGGGTAGGTCAGCGACGGGCGGCCGGGGCGAGCATGGCGGTGGGCACGAGTTTCGTCGAGATCCAAGCCGGGCCGCTGCGCGCCGGTGATCCGGCGTACCTGGGGTCCTTCCAGATCCTCGGCCGGATCTGGCATCGTGCGTCCGCGACCGCCTACGTGGGCGTCGACCCGCTGCGGCGCATGGCGGTCGTCACGCTGTTCCGCAACCACGGCAGGGTCGAGACGCCGCGCGAGGAGTTCGAGCGCAGCCTGCTCGCCGCCCAGCGCATCCAGGGCCGCAGCGTCGCCCCCGTGCTGGAGACCGGCTGGGAAGGGGCGCTGCCGTGGCTGGCCGTGCGCTACGTGCCGGGGCGGCTCGCGGCCGAACTCGTGGCCGAACCGGACCTGGAGCCGGAGGAGCTGCTGGCGTTCGCGGCCGCGACCGCGTCGGGACTGCACGCCCTGCACCGCGCCGGCGTGGTCCACGGCGACTTCGGTCCCCACACGGTCGTGCTGGCCGAGCGCGGGCCGCTGGTCACCGGCTTCGGCGGACCCGCGGTGCACCGCGGCCGCCGTCGCGGCCCCTGGGTCGGCCCGGAGCCCGCCAACAAGGTGAACGCCGCCACGGACGTGTACGCGTGGGGCTGGCTGGTCGCCGCCGCCGCCCTGGGCGCCGACAGCGTGAAGTTCAAGGAGCTGCGGCGCGGCTCGCGCCTGCTGTCCACGGACCTGTCGAGCCTGCCCGCCCCCCTGCCGGTCATCGTCGAGCAGGCGCTGCACCCCTACCCGCCGTCGCGCCCCTCGGCGGAGCGCATCGCGCAAGCCCTGCCGTTGCGGCAGTGGCCGCCGCGGCGGGTGCCGCCGGTGGTGCTGGCGCCGCGCAGCTACGCGCCGCCGCAGCCGGGCGCGGCCCGCCGGGCGGCTGCCGTGGCGACCATCCTGACGGTGCTGGCACTGGCCGTCGCCGCCGGGGCACTCGTCGCGGCACTGCGCTAGCCCCCCACGCTCAGGCGGCGGTCAGAGGGCCAGGCGCTCCTGGAGGTAGCCCACCAGGCGGTCGATGGACACGCGCTCCTGCGTCATCGAGTCGCGGTCGCGCACCGTCACGGCCTCGTCCTGCTCGACCGTCTCGAAGTCCACGGTCACGCAGAAGGGCGTGCCGACCTCGTCCTGGCGGCGGTAGCGCTTGCCGATGGAGCCGGCGTCGTCGTACTGGATCAGCCAGTGCGGGCGCAGCAGGTCCGCGACGCGCCGCGCGGTCGGGGTCAGCTTCTCGTTGCGCGACAGCGGCAGCACCGCCGCCTTCAGCGGCGCGAGCTCGTGGTGCAGCTTCAGCACGGTGCGCTTCTCGACCTTGCCGGAGGCGGTCGGCGCCTCCTCCTCGCGGTAGGCGTCCACCAGGAACGCCAGGGCCGTGCGGTCCACGCCGGCCGCCGGCTCGATCACGAACGGGATGTAGCGCTCGTCGCGCTCCTGGTCGTAGTAGTCCAGGTCCTTGCCGCTGTGCTTGGAGTGCTGGGTCAGGTCGAAGTCGGCGCGGTTGGCGATGCCCTCCAGCTCGCTCCACGCGAACGGGAAGCGGTACTCCACGTCCACCGTGCGCTTGGCGTAGTGGCTGAGCTCGTCGGTGCCGTGCTCGCGCACGCGCAGGTTCTCCGGGCGCATGCCCAGGCGCGTGTACCAGTGCCAGCGCTGCTGGATCCAGTACTCGTGCCACTGCTCGTCGGTGCCGGGGCGGACGAAGTACTCCATCTCCATCTGCTCGAACTCGCGCACGCGGAAGATGAAGTTGCGCGGCGTGATCTCGTTGCGGAAGGACTTGCCGACCTGCGCGATGCCGAAGGGGATCTTCTGGCGGCTGGTGAGCTGCACGTGGGCGAAGTCCACGAACATCGCCTGAGCCGTCTCCGGGCGCATCCACACCTGGGCGCTGGTGTCCTCGGTCGGGCCCACGAACGTGCGGAACATGAGGTTGAACGCCTTGGGCTCCGTCAGGGCGTCGGCGCCGCAGTTGGGGCACACCATCTTGCCGTCGGCGTTCGGCTCCAGGTGGTCGGCGCGGTGGCGCGTGTTGCACTCGCGGCACTCCACCAGCGGGTCGGTGAAGCCGGCGACGTGGCCGGAGGCCTCCCACACCTTGGGGTGCATGAGGATCGACGCGTCGAGTTGCACGACGTCGTCGCGGAGCTGGATCATCGCCCGCTTCCACGCGGCCTTGACGTTGTCCTTGAGGGCGGCGCCGAGCGGGCCGTAGTCCCACGCGCCGCGCAGGCCGCCGTAGATCTCCGAGGACTGGAAGATCAGCCCGCGGCGCTTGCACAGCTCGACGATGGCCTCCATCGTCGTGTCGTGCTCGCCGGGTGTCGTGTCGGCGTCCGGCTCCACCGCCGGGTAGGCGATGTCCAGGTCCGGTGGCAGGTCGTGTTCGGCGCTCATCGTCGGATGTCCCCTCATGCAAGACCCCCCAAGTGGCTCTCGGGGGGTCCGACGAGGCTAACACGCCGCGAGCCGGGTCAGTCGCGCGTGAAGACCAGTTTCGTGGCCGGCTCCAGCAGCGCCCGGGGCGCGTCCTCCCAGTCCACGGTCGCCGTGGTGACGAGCTGGGGGCGCAGCCGGCCGGCGGCCACGAGGTCCAGGAGGGCCGGCATCGCCGGACGGGCCATGCCGCGGCTCAGGTCCAGGCGCACCCCACGCGTGTACAGCTCGAACAGCGGCAGGCCGCCCTCGGCGGCGAGCTGGCCGATCGAGGTGCAGCGCCCGCCCCACTCGGTCAGCCGCAGCGTGGCGACCAGGCCGTCGACGGTCCCGGTGCCGTCGACGGTGACGGGGAACACGCCCAGGGAGCGCTGAGGCTTGCCCTCGACCGCGCGCGCGCCGAGCGCCTCGGCCACCGCCAGCCGATCCGCGTCCGTGTCCACGTAGGTCACCGAGGCGGCGCCGAGCGCCAGCGCGGCGTCCACCGCGTAGAGCGGGATGGAGCCTCCGCCGCCGGCCACGAGCACCTCGCACCCCGGCCGCTCCGCCAGTCCGGGCGCGACCGTGCGCCAGCCGTCGGGCACGTTGTCGGCGACGCTCGCCACCGCGCTCGGCTCGACGCCGTCCGGCAGCGGCACGAGCATGGCCGCGGCGTAGGGCACCAGCGCCAGGTCGGCCAGCATGCCGCCCCAGTCCCCGCCCAGGGCGCCGAAGCCGAACATCGACAGCGGCGGCACGCTGGCGCAGTTTCCGGTCTGGCCCCTCCGGCACGGCTCGCACGTCCCGCAGGAGATCTGGAACGCCACCACGACGCGCTGCCCCGGTGAGAACCCCTCCGGGCCGTCGACGACCTCCGCCACGCACTCGTGCCCCAGGCGCACCGGCATGGCGAACGGCGTGCGGCCGAAGATCATCGGCTGGTCGAGGTCACAGGTCGCC
>DATMKC010000316.1:0-2163 GCA_035553555.1 Egibacteraceae bacterium
CCCGCTGCACGCCGCCCGCCGGGCGCGTCAGGCGCACCACCGGCACCACGCCGACGGCCTCGCCGATGTCGCGCGCGAGGTCGGCCAGGCCGGCCGTGCCGCCGTCGCGGGTCTCCACCACCAAGGTGAGCTCGCCGTCGACCGGCCGCAGCGACCAGCTGGCGATGCCGAGGCGCTCCCGCACCGACGGGGTGAGCACGCGAGAGGCGTGGCGCACGTCGACGCGGGTGAGCCGGTCGCCGACGCGCACGCGCGGCTGCCAGGCCGCTTCCACGGCGTCCGGCGCCAGCCTCGGCACGGTGCGCTTGCAGTTGGGGCACACGGCGCTGCCCGCGAGCCCGGCCGTCCACGACCCCGTGGCCATGCGGACGAGCGCGGTGCCGCGCCAGCCGAGGCTGGTGAGCAGGATCTCGCCGGGGTCGCCCGGGTTGGCGGGACGGCCGCGCTCGGTGTCCCGGACCTCGACGATCTCCAGGTCGGGATAGGTGTGCAGGCCGTAGGTCGCCTCCCAGGGGTCGGCCGTCCCCGGGCGGCACTCCCCCCACAGCACCCGGGAGGTCTCCGGCGCCCACACCGCCTGCACGCGCACGCCGCTGGCCCCGAGGGCCGCGGCGGCCTCGCCGATCTCCTCGCGGCGCTGCGGCGTGGGCGGGGGGCCCACGGTGAGCACCGTGCGCAGGCTGAGGCAGCGGATGCCGCGCTCGCCGAGCCCTTGCAGGATGCCCAGGGCCTCGTCGACCGGGGCGGCCAGCACCGTCGGGGGCAGCAGCGCGAGGGCGCGGGCCACGGCCGCGACCGGGTCGCCGCCCGCGGCGCGCGGATGCAGCGCCGTCATGCGGGCCGCCAGCGCCGCGTGGTACAGGCCCCAGAACCGGATCGAGGGACCGGCGGGCACCGCGTTGACCAGGCGGTCGTCGGCGCCGAGGCCGAGCACCTCCATGAGCCGCGCGCCGGCCAGGTGCAGGCGATCGAGGTCGGTGCGCGTGTAGGCGACCGCGATCAGCGCGGCGACCCCCGCGTCGTGGACGTGGACGGGCTTGTAGCGCCGGAACAGGATCGACCGGCGCGCCCGCGCCCCGCCCTGGCGGGACTCCAGCGCCGCGCGGAAGATCTCGCCGCGCGTGGCGTGGCGCTTGAAGCCGTCCTCGGTGGGCAGCAGCAGCAGCGCCGGGTTGCCGGGGCCGCCCAGCCCGGCGGCCTCGGCTTCCTCCAGCGGCGCGAGGTCGGCGAGCTCGGCCAGGCGGCGGGGCGCTTTGCCCCCGAGCCGCTTCGACCAGTACCCGTTGAACGGGACAACCTCCGTGGCGAGCCACTGCGCGAGCAGGCGGTCGCGTTCGGCGTCCCGCTCGCCGAACGGCATGCGATCCCAAGACATGCCGACGAGCATAGGGCCCATCCACAGATTCCCCGCCTATGCGGGTGCACTCCGGGCAGCATGACGCCCAATCTGCACCCGACCCCCAGCGTCACGAAGCCACGGATCGAAGAACAGCAAAGGCGCCGGAAAGGGCTGGGCAGGCGCGGCTGGAACGAACACGGCCCGGTGGGCGCTCACCGCGCTGGCCGCCGCAGGCGGCTGGCCGTACAACGGGGAAGGGCCGCCGCCCGGCGGAGGAGCGTAAAAGGCTCTTGCTCCGACGCCGGGATGGCGGCCCTTCCGTTGGGACGATCAGCCCTTGCGGGCGTTGATCTCGTCGATCAGCGGCGGGATCACCTTGTAGAGGTCGCCCACGATGCCGAAGTCGGCGATGGAGAAGATCGGCGCCTCCGGGTCCTTGTTGATCGCGATGATCGTCTGCGACGTCTGCATGCCGGCGCGGTGCTGGATCGCCCCGGAGATCCCGGCGCCGATGTACAGCTGCGGCGACACCGTCTTGCCGGTCTGGCCGATCTGATGGCTGTGCGGGTACCAGCCCGCGTCCGTGGCGGCGCGGGACGCGCCGACGCCGGCCTTGAGCGCGTCGGCGAGCTGCTCGATGAGTCCGAAGCCCTCCGCGTTGCCCAGGCCGCGGCCGCCGGCGACGATGATCGCCGCCTCCGTGACGTCGGGGCGGCCGCCGGCGGACTGCTCCACGGTGTCGACGACCTTGGCGCGCTTGGCCTCCTCGGTCACCTCCACCTGCAGCTGCACGGTCTCGGCGGAGCCGCCGGACTCCTCTGCGG
>DATMKC010000317.1:0-12370 GCA_035553555.1 Egibacteraceae bacterium
CGAGGACCCGGCGGCCTCGCGCGTCGAGGTCGACATCGACGTGGCCAGCGTGCGCACCGACAGCGACCAGCGCGACGGCCACCTGCTGTCGCCTGACTTCTTCGACGCCGACAACTACGCGCAGATCCGCTTCGCGAGCACCAAGGTGGAGCCCGTGGACGGCGACACCTGGAACCTGCACGGCGACCTCACCATCAAGGACGTCACCCGCCCGGTGACGCTCACCTTCGAGTACCTGGGCGTGCTGAAGGACCCGTGGGGCAACGACAAGGCCGCGTTCTCCGCGTTCACCGAGGTGGACCGCGAGCAGTGGGGCCTGACCTGGAACGCCGCGCTGGAGACCGGCGGCGTCCTGGTGGGCAAGCAGGTCCGCCTGGAGTTCGAGATCCAGGCGCAGCTCGCCGCCTGACACGCCCCCTCCCGCCCTCTCCCAACCTGGAACGTTCGTCCGATATCTCGGACGAACGTTCCACATTGGGAAGGTGTAAGCACCGCACCCGCCACGCGTTGTCCTGCTCGGGGAGTGCCCGTCGGCACGACGACGAGAGCGGGAGGACGACATGCGAGGCAACAAGACGAAGCTCCTGGTCGCGTGTGCGCTGGCCGGCGCACTGGCCGCGCCCGTGGGCGCCGCGGCGCAGACCACCACGGACAGCGCGAGCCACCCCGTGAAGGAGCATCCCGGCCAGGACACCCGGGAGCACCGCGGTGAGGCGCTGTCCCTGGACTGCAAGTGGTTCCGCCACGACGGCCGCGAGGGCGTCGGCTGCCGCTGGACGCCCAGCAAGGCCCGCGACTTCGCCGCCTACCGGCTGGTGCGTGGCGAGCGCGGCCAAGAGCCCGTCGTGGTGTTCGAGACGGACGACCGCCACCAGACGCACGCGCTGGACGCCACGGCCGCGCGCGACCGTGACTACTCCTACATGGTCCTGGTCTTCGACGCCGCCGGCGAGGTGATCGGGCACACCAACCCTGTGCGCGTGTCCACGCGCGGCCGCCCGGACCGGCCGCGCCCGCCGGCCGCGCTGCCCGCCGTCCCGGCGCTGTAGCGCCCGTGGCCGGTGCGCTGGGGGTGGCGAGGCGTGGGGCAGACTGTGCCCGCATGGAGGCGGGCGCGGGTATGCGGGACCTCGACGAGCGCGAGCTCGTCGAGCGCGCCCGCCACGACGCCGACGCCTTCGCCGCCCTCTACCGCCGGTACGTCGAGCGCATCCACGCGTTCGCGTACCGGCGCACCGGCTCGCGGGAGATCGCCGAGGACGTCACCGCGGCGACGTTCGAGAAGGCCCTGCGGTACCTGCACACGTTCGACTGGCGCACCGGGGGCTTCGCGCCGTGGGTCTTCCGCATCGCGGCGAACGAGCTGGCCACCCACTACCGCAAGGAGTACCGGACCAAGACGGCCAAGGCGCAGGCGACGTTCCGCACGCTGCAGCCGTCCGTGGACGACGGCGGCTACGACGAGATCGAGCGGCGCCTGGACGAGCCGGTCGGACAGGTGCGCCTGGCGATGGACCGGCTGAGCCCGCGCTACCAGGAGGCGCTCACGCTGCGCTTCCTGTCCGGACTGTCGCTGGACCAGGCCGCCGCGGCGATGCGCTGCTCCAAACCCGCGATGTCGGTGACGGTGCACCGGGCGCTCAAGGCGCTGCGCGAGGCGATGGTCGCGCCTGGCCAGACCGCCGGGAAGGTCGAGCGATGACACGCGACGAGACGAGACGCCGCATGCAGGAGCTGGGACGCGGTCGGGCGCCGCGCCCCGACGACGCGTTCACCGACGCCCTGGAGCAGCGGCTGCGGGCCGTGCACGCGACCCTTCCGGCCGCTGGACACGAGGCCGGCGCCACCACGCATCCCCCCGCGGCGGCAGGCCGCGCGTGGTGGCGCTCCCCCGTGCCCGTCGCAGCCGGGCTGGTGCTGCTGCTGACGATCTCGTTCGGCGCCGTGCTGAACCGGCCGGCGGGCGTGGAGCTGGCGGCCGCCTACGACGCGACCGTGACGCTGCCCGACGGGCGCCTCGTGCAGGCGCGTCCCGGCCAGCGCCTGGCCGAGGGCGCCGTGGTGCTCACCGGCCCCAACGGCCACCTTCTCGCGGGCGGCGTGCGGCTCGGACCGGGGGAAATGGCCGTCGTGCGCGACCACCGGCTCCAGCCGGTGCACGAGGCGCAGCCGGAGCGGCGGCACCCTGCCGCCCCGGCCGAGCCCCCGCGGCGGCGGCCGATCGCCGTGGTGCCCTCGCTGCCCGCCATGCCGCGACCCGGCTCGCCGGAGCCCCGGCCCACCCGGCCGCAGCAGCCGCCGTCCGCCCAGCCGGAGCCCGGCCCGACCGCCGATCCTCGCCGCCCGCCAGGCGACGAGCCGGCCCCGGGTGAGCCGGGAGTGCACGCCGGCCGCCAGGAACCCGATGCGCAGCACGCCATGGGGCTGGCCGCGACGGCAGACGAGGGACGCGTCTTCCTGAGCTGGACGGAGTTCCGTGACCCCCGTTTCGCCTTCTTCGTGATCCTCCGCGCGAGCGAGACGGCGCCGACGTGGCCTCCGTCCGAGGGCACCGAGCTGGTGGGCCGCTCGGCCGACCCGGAGCGACGCGGCTTCGCCGACGGCGCGCCACCGCGCGGCGCGGTGTACCGCGTGGTGGCCGTGGATCAGGACGGCCGCGAGCTCGCCCGCAGCGGCGCGGTGGCGCCCGCACCCATGGAGGCCTCCGGGGGCCGGCACGCCTCGGACGGCACCGAGCAGACGGTGGCGCCCACCAGGGGCTAGGCTCGGCGCTCGCGCGGCCACGGACGGCCGCCGGGCAGGCCGCCCCTACGGCCGCGGGAAGGAGCCGGGATGAGCGCGCAGGACTTTCGCGCGGGTGTGGAGTCGCTGGACCTCGACGCGATGACGGCGGCACTGGCCGACGACGTGGTGCTGCACTCGCCGGTGACCTTCAAGCCGTTCCAGGGCAAGGCCGCCGTGCGCCGGCTGCTGGGCATCCTGCTGGAGACCTTCTCCGACTTCCGCTACACCGACGAGCTCCGCGGCGACGGCAGCCACATCCTGGTGTTCCGGGCCCGCGTGGGCGACCGCGACGTCGAGGGCATCGACCTGCTGCGCGCCGGGCCGGATGGGCTGGTCCAGGACTTCACCGTCATGGTGCGGCCGCTGTCGGCGGCGATCGCCCTGGCCGAGGCGGTGGGCCCCAAGCTGGCCGCCGCGGGGCCGGCCGGCGCCGCGGGCACATCCGCCTGACAGGGTAGGCTCGCCGCCATGCCCGAGACCCATCCCAACCTCACCCGCGACGAGGCCCGGCAGCGGGCGCGGCTGCTCTCCGACGTCGTCTACACGGTCGACCTGGACGTCACCGGTGACGGCGACACCTTCGGCAGCCGGACGGTCGTGCGCTTCGACTGCACCGAGCCGGGCGCGTCCACGTTCGTCGACCTGGTCGCCCCCGCCGTGCGCCGCATCACGCTGAACGGGCGCGACGTGGGACCCGCCGCCCACCGCGACCACCGCATCGCGCTGGAGGGCCTGGCCGCGTCCAACGAGCTGATCGTGGAGGCCGACTGCGCGTACATGCGCACGGGGGTGGGCCTGCACCGCTTCGCCGACCCGGTCGACGGCAAGGTGTACCTGCACACGCAGTTCGAGCCGTTCGACGCCCACCGCGTGTTCGCGTGCTTCGACCAGCCGGACCTGAAGGCGCCGCTGGAGCTGTCCGTGCGCGCGCCGGCCGAGTGGCTCTGCGTCAGCAATACCGCCGCGGTGGAGCAGCCGCCGCGCGGCCAGGCCGGCGTGTGGCGCTTCGCCCCGACGCTGCCGATCTCGCCCTACATCTACGCCCTGGTCGCCGGCCCGTACCACCAGGTGCACGACCGCTGGGACGGCGGGGGCGGCGAGCCGGTGGACCTCGGCATCTACTGCCGCGCCTCGCTGGCGCCGCACCTGGACGCCGAGGAGATCTTCACGATCACCAAGCAGAGCTTCGCGTTCTTCACCGAGACCTTCGGCTATCCCTACCCGTTCGGCCAGGGGGGCGGGCACCCGGGCCCTTCAAAGAAGTACGACCAGTTGTTCGTGCCGGAGTTCAACTTCGGCGCCATGGAGAACCCCGGCTGCGTCACGTTCTCCGAGAGCTACCTGTTCCGCTCCAAGGTGACCGACGCCGCGCGGGAGTCCCGCGCGGGCACGATCACCCACGAGATGGCGCACATGTGGTTCGGCGACCTGGTCACCATGCGCTGGTGGGACGACCTGTGGCTGAACGAGAGCTTCGCCACCTACATCGGCACGCTGGCCGTGGCGGAGTCGACCCGCTTCACCGAGGCGTGGTCGGAGTTCTGCAACCAGCTCAAGGCGTGGGCCTACCGCGAGGACCAGCTCCCGTCCACGCACCCGATCGTGGCGGACATCACCGACACCGAGGCGGTGCGCACGCATTTCGACGGCATCACCTACGCCAAGGGCGCCAGCGTGCTGAAGCAGCTGGTGGCCTGGGTGGGCCGCGAGGGCTTCGTCGAGGGGCTGCGCGACTACTTCCGCCGCCACGCCTTCGGCAACACCACGCTGGAGGACTTCCTGGGCGCGCTGGACCGCGCCAGCGGCCGCGAGCTGTCGGACTGGTCGAAGCTCTGGCTGGAGACCGCGGGGGTCAACACGATCCGTCCCGAGATCCGTGCGGACGACGGCGTCTACGGGGAGGTGGCGCTGCTCCAGGAGGCGCCCGAGCGCTGGCCGACGCTGCGCCCGCACCGCATCGCGCTGGGCCTGTACGACCGGCAGGGCGGCAAGCTGGTGCGCCGCGAGCGCGTCGAGCTTGACGTGGAGGGCTCCCGGACCGTGGTGCCCGAGCTGGCCGGCAGGCGCGTGCCGGATCTGCTGCTGATCAACGACGACGACCTCGCCTACACCAAGGTCCGCCTCGACGAGCGCTCGCTGCGGACCGTCGAGGAGCACCTGGACGAGCTGCCGGGATCCCTGCCGCGCGCGCTGGTGTGGGGCGCGGCCTGGGACATGACGCGCGACGGCGAGCTGGCCACGCGGCGCTTCGTGCGGCTGGTGGCGCGGCACGTCGGCGCGGAGTCCAACGTCGGCGTCCTGCAGGTCCTGCTGCGCCACGCCTCCACCGCCACGGACGCCTACGGCAGGCCGGACAACCGCCACGCGATGCACGCGCTGCTCGCCGACGTGGCGCGCCGCGAGCTGGAGCGCGCCGAGCCGGGCAGCGACTTCCAGCTTCAGTGGGCGCGGACGCTGGCCGACAACTGCGTGCGCCCCGAGGACCAGGCGTTCCTGCTGGCGCTGCTGTCCGGTGCCGAATCGATCCGGGGGCTGGACATCGACACCGAGCTGCGCTGGCACTTCCTGGTGGACCTGGCCTCCGAGGGCGCGGCGGACGAGGGCGCGATCGCCGCCGAGCTGGAGCGCGACCCCACCGACATCGGCCAGCGGCGCGCGGCGACGGCCCGGGCCGCCCGCCCCGACGCCGACGCCAAGAAGGAGGCCTGGGCCGCGCTGGTCGAGCGCCGCGACGTCTCCCTGGCGCGGATGCGCGCACTGGTCGGGGGCTTCCACCAGGTGGGTCAGGACGCGCTGCTGCGGCCGTACGTGCAGCGCTACGTGGACGCGCTGCCGGGGATCTGGTCCACGCGCGGCCCCGAGGAGGCGCTGCTGCTCACCGAGGGGCTGTTCCCGGGGGCGCTGGTCGAGCCCGCCACCGTGGAGGCCGCGGAGCGCGCGCTCGCGCTCGGCCTGCCGGCCCCGGCCAGGCGCATCCTGGAGGAGTCCCAGGACGGCGTGCGCCGTGCCCTGCGCGCGCGCGAGGCCGACACGGAGACCGGCGCGCGGGCGCGGGCATGAACGGCGACGGCAGCGGTGAGGAATCGCGCATGGACGAGGTGATCGCACGAGGAACGGCCGTGCCGGCGCTGGGCTACGGCACCTGGGAGCTGGAGGGCGACGACTGCCTGCGCGGCGTCGCCGCCGCGCTGGAGCTGGGCTACCGCCACTTGGACACCGCCCAGGTCTACGGCAACGAGGACCTGGTCGGCCAGGCCCTGGCCGACAGCGGCGTGGCGCGCGAGGAGGTGTTCCTGACCACCAAGGTCTGGAACAGCCGCCTGGAGCCGGAGCGCGTGCGCAGCACCACCGAGGACAGCCTGCGCAGGCTGCGCACGGACTACGTGGACCTGCTGCTGATCCACTGGCCGGTGCGCATGGACATCCTGCCGCAGACCCTGGAGGCCATGCGCGGGCTGCAGGAGCGCGGGCTGGTGCGCCACGTCGGCGTGAGCAACTTCACGCCCGCGCAGCTTCGCGAGGCGCTGGCGCACGCCGAGGTGTTCTGCAACCAGGTGGAGTACCACCCCTACCTCGGCCAGGCGGCGCTGCTGGAGGTCTGCCGCGAGCAGGACGTGCTCCTGACCGCCTACTCGCCGCTGGCGCGCGGCCGGGTGCTGGAGGACCCGGTGCTGCGGGAGATCGGCGAGGCGCACGGCAAGAGCGCCGCGCAGGTCACCCTGCGCTGGCTGGTGCAGCAGCCCGGCGTGGCCACCATCCCCAAGGCCGCCTCGCGCCGCCACATCGAGAGCAACCTGGCCATCTTCGACTTCGCGCTCAGCGACGCCGAGTGCGCGCGCATCGCCGCCCTCGAGCGCGGCGAGCGCATCGTCGACCCCGACTGGGCGGATTGGGCCGCCTGAGACAAGGAGCGCGGGCGTGCCCATCGCGACACAACTGGCCGGCTTCGTCCTGACCATGATCGGCGTCGGGACGTTCCTGGCGACCGGCGCGGAGGAGCCGACCGCGCTGATCCCGGCGCTGTTCGGCGTGGCGCTGTGGGGCGCCGGCTTCGTCGCCGAGCGCGACGAGGCCAAGCGCATGCACGCCATGCACGCCGCCATGCTGGTGGCGCTGCTCGGCGCGCTCGCGACGGCCCCCACGGCGCTCGGCGTGGGCGCGATGGGCGACGCGAGCGAGTCGGCACGCATCGAGTCGTGGCTGACCGTCATCGTGTGCCTGGTGTACCTGGCCGGCGGCGTGCGCTCGTTCGTGGCGGCCCGCCGCTCGCGCTGAGGCGGGCGGCGACGCGGGCGCGGTCATGGCTGCCCGCTGACCGAGCCCGGCCGGCATGCCGGTCGCCTATGCTGCAAGCGTGTGGGCGCGCGCGCTGAGCTTCCTGCTGTTGACCGGCCTCGCCGCGGCCTGCACGGCCGAGGAGGCCATGGACAGCGCGTTCCAGAGCCTTTCGCGGAACCCGCCGCCCGGCGCGGCGACACCTGAGACGGGGGACGAGGGCGACGCGGGCACCGAGCAGCCCAGCGCGTGCCCGGACGGCGAGCGCTGCTTCGGGCGCCCGGCCCGCACCGGCGCCTTCGACGTCGCCGAGGTCCCCGAGGCCAGCGGCGCCGCCCGCTCGCTGCGGGACCCGGGCGTGCTGTGGCTGGTCGACGACCGGCCCGGGCAGGCGGAACTCCTGGCGGTGCGGCCGGACGGCTCCGCCGCCGGGCGCCTGCGGCTCGCGGGCGCCGAGACCGTCAACGTCGAGGCCCTGGCCGCGGGGCCGTGCGAGGCCGGCGGCGACGCGCCCTGCCTGTACATCGCCGACATCGGCGACAACACCCGCTCGCGGGCCGACGTGCGCGTCCTGCGCGTGCCCGAGCCGGACCTGGCCGGCGGGCCGGCGCCCGCCGCCACGCCCGACGTCATCGCGCTGCGCTACCCGGATCAGCCGCACGACGCCGAGGCGCTGCTGGTCGACGCCGGCGGCGTGCCGTACGTGATCACCAAGGCGCCGTTCGACGCGGCCAGCGGCGTCACGGGGGCCACCAGGCTGTTCGCGGCACCGGGCTTCCGCGACGGGCTGCTGCTTGACCTGGGCGCGGTGCCGCTGCCGGAGCCGGAGGTCGCTGTCGCGACGCTGTTCTACGGCAACACGGTGACGGGGGCGGACTCCGCGCCCGGCCGGGTGCTGCTGCGCACCTACGACCAGGCCGTCGAGTACGTGGCGCCATCGCCGGACGCCGATCTGGCAGGATTCGCCGCGTGGCCGCACCAGCGGGTGCCGGCACCGTGGCAGCCGCAGGCGGAGGCGGTCGCCTACGCCGGCGACCACTGCGGCTACTACACGCTTTCCGAAGGCAGCGGCGACATCTGGCTGGTTCCGTGCGAGGGCACGGACGCGGGCGGCCGGGACGCGCCGTGACACCGATCCCGAGGGAGAACTCATGAGCACGACGTGGCGGCGCGCCCTGGTCACCGGCGCCTCGAGCGGGATCGGCAGGGCGATCGCGCTGGAGGCGGCCGCCCGCGGCGCGGACGTGGTGCTGGTGGCACGGCGGGCGTCGATGCTCCAGGACGTGGCGGACACGGTCCGCCAGGCGCACGGCCGCGCCGCGGAGATCCTGGTCGCCGATCTCACCGCCCAGGACGGGCTGGACGCGGTGGAGGCGCGCCTGCGCGACGAGTCCTCACCGATCGACCTGCTGGTGAACAACGCCGGCTTCGGCACGTTCGGGACGTTCCACCGCCTGCCGGTGGCACGCGAGGACGAGGAGATCCGCCTCAACGTGCTGGCCCTGGTGCGGCTGTCCCACGCCGCTCTGTCGGCGATGGTGCCCAGGGGCCACGGCGGCGTGCTGAACGTGTCCTCCTCGGCGGGGTTCCAGGCCATGCCCTACAGCGCGACGTACTGCTCCACGAAGGCGTTCGTGAACACGTTCACCGAGTGCCTGCACGAGGAGGCCAAGGGCGCCGGCGTGCACGTCAGCGCGCTGTGCCCCGGCTACGTGCGCACGGAGTTCCAGGACGTCGCCAACGTCTCCACCTCCGTGATTCCGAAGTTCGCCTGGCTGGACGTGCACGCCGTGGCGCGCCAGGGCCTGGACGCGGTGAGCGGCAACGACGCCCTGTCGGTGACCGGCGGCCTGTACCGCGCCGGCATCGCCCTGAACCGCCTGCTGCCGCGCGCGGCCGTGCGCCGCATCGCCGGAGCGGTGGCCAGCCGGCGCATGAAGCTCTAGACGCCCTCGGCCGCGCGCCGCAGCAGCAGCGGGTAGCCGGCCACCACCACCGCGGCGAACAGGAACCACTGGATCGCGTAGGAGAGGTGCGGCCCCGCGTCCTGCTCCGGCACGGGCCCCGGCACCGGCAGCGGCCCCGGCGGGGGCTGCTGCTCGCGCAGCAGCAGGAACACGTCCTCCACGGCCCGCGCCTGCCCCCCCAGCACGGCGTCCAGGACGGCGTCGGGATCGACGGCGCGCACGCGCACGAGCCGGCCGCCTTCGCGCACGCCCTGCGGTAGCGCCTCCGCGGCGGGCAGCAGCACGCCCTCCAGGCGCACCGGCCCGGCGGCCGCCGCGGCCCCGGGCACGGGCGGCGTCGCATGGCGGAACGGCACCCAGCCGCGGTCCACCAGCAGCGCCGTGCCGTCGTCCAGCAGCAGCGGGGTGAGCACGTGATGGCCGGGGCCGAGCTCGTTGCGCGGGGTCAGCAGGACGTCGGCGTCTGGCCGGTAGCGCCCGGACACGGTGACGGGCCGGTACGCGCGCTCGCCTTCCGGCAGCGAGGCGAACGGGGCCGGCTCCCGCGCCAGGCCCTGCGCGATGCGGTCGTTGCGCTCGGCGCGCCAGTCGTGACGGCGAAGCTGCCACAGGCCGAGGTTGGCGAACGTGACGACCACCACGACGGCCAGCAGGTGGCCGGCGATCCACTTGGGCTTGAGCAGGGTGCGCACGCGGCCATGGTGCCCGCCGGCGGCGGGTCCGGCGAACCGGCACATGCGATGATCCGGCGGTCACGACGGGAGCGACGGCAGGAGCGGCGATGAAGTTCGGCATCACGATGTTCCCCACCGACGAGGCGATGCGCCCCGACGAGCTGGCGATCGCCGTGGAGGACCGCGGCTTCGACTCGCTGTGGTTCCCGGAGCACACGCACATCCCGGCGTCGCGCGACACCCCGTACCCGGGCGGTGGCGACCTGCCGCGCGAGTACGCGCGCACGCACGATCCTCTGGTGGCGCTGGCCTTCGCCGCGGGCGTCACCGAGCGGCTGCTGCTGGGAACCGGCGTGTGCCTGGTCGTGGAGCGCGACCCGATCGTGCTGGCCAAGGAGGTCGCGAGCCTGGACGCGCTGTCCGGCGGGCGGGTCCTGTTCGGCGTGGGCGCCGGCTGGAACCGCGAGGAGATGCGCAACCACGGCACCGACCCGGCGACGCGTTTCGAGCTGCTGCGCGAGCGCGTCGAGGCGATGAAGCAGATCTGGACCCAGGACGAGGCGACCTACCACGGCGACTTCGTGAACTTCGACCGGGTGTGGTCCTGGCCCAAGCCGGTGCGGCGCCCCCACCCGCCCATCGTGATCGGCGGTGCCGGGGCGAGCGCGCTGCAGCGCGTGGTCGACTACGGCGACGAATGGATGCCCATCGCCCGTGGGTGGGGCGCCGGCGACCTGGCCCGGCGCGTCGCGGAGCTGCGGCGCCTGGCGCAGGAGGCCGGCCGCGGGCACATCCCCGTGACGGCGTACTCGGCGAGCTCCAAGCCGGAGTCCGTGGAGCAGTTCGCCGAGGCCGGCGTGGAGCGGCTGGTGTTCTGGGCGCCCCCCGCGCCGGCCGACCAGGTGCTGCCGCTGCTGGACCGCTACGCGCCGCTGGTGGAGCGCTACGCCGGCGCCTGAGATCACCGCGGCATATCCGCGCCACCGCCGGGGCACGTCCTAGGCGTCATGGACCTGCACCTGTCGCACCCGCCACGGTCGCTGGACGGCTTCCCGGAGCGGCGGCTGGAGGCGGGCGCGCGGCTGTGGACCGTGCACCCCGACGACCGCTGGCCGTGGTCGTGCGCCGCCGACGGGGACGGCCGCTTCGACCTCGAGGAGCCGTGGGGCACGTGCTACCTGTCGATGGACCCGCTGGGCGCGCTGATCGAGTGCTGCTGCCGCCGCAGCCCCGAGGTCGACGAGGACGCGCTGCTCCAGGCGCGCCTGTCGGTCATGAGGCTGGACCGCGACCTGCGCCTGGCCGACGTCGCGCACCCGCGCAGCTTCGGCTACGGCGTGACGGCGGAGGTGCACTCCATCGGCGACTACGCCGCCACGCAGGCGTGGGCGCGCGCCTTTCGGGAGGCCGGCTTCGACGGGGTGCACTACCTGCTGCGCCACGACCCGTCGCGGTCGCTGCGCGGTGTCGCGCGGTTCGGGCCGGCGGGCGAGCGGCGCGAGTGGCCGCGGCCCGACACCGGCCGGTTCGGCGAGGGGCTGCTGCGCGAGGCCGCCGAGCGCTTCGGCATCCGCTACAGCGCGGCGAGGACCTCGGCGGCGGCGCGCTCCCCGGACTCCACCGCGCCGTCCATGTAACCCGACCAGCGCCGGCCCGTCTCGCTGCCCGCCCAGTGCAGCGGCCCGACCGGGCGCGCCAGCGCGGGGCCGAGCTGCGTCCAGGCGCCGGGCGGCATGTGGCCGCCGTAGCAGCCGCGGGTCCACTCCTCCGCCGACCAGTCACGCTCGATGTAGCGCAGCGGCTGCGCCGCCTGCGGGCCGAACAGCCCCGTGAACGCGTCGACCACGGCGGCGCGGCGCTCGTCGGCCGGCACGCCGGACAGCCGGATGGCGTGCGTGCCCTCCAGGAAGCCCAACAGCACGCCGGGCGTGCCGGATGGCGGGGAGTTGTCGAACACCACCTGCACCGGTCCCTCGTCGCTGGCCGCCTGGCCGCTCAGCCCGGCGTCGCGCCAGAACGGCCGCTCGTAGACGGCCATGCACTTCACCACGGCGCCGTTGGGCACGCGCTGGGTGAGCAGGTCGCGCTCGGCCGGCAGCGGCGGGTCGTAGGACAGCCGCCCGAGCAGCGTCGGCGGGCCGGTCAGGATCGCGCGGCGGGCATGCACCTCGACGCCGCCGTCGGCGTGCAGGCTGACGCCGCCGGGGCCCCACTCCACCCGCCGCACCGGTGTGGCCAGGCGCACGCGCCCCGGGCCGAGCCGCTCGGCCAGGCGCACGGCGAGCAGTTGCGTGCCGCCGACGACGCGATCCTGCTGCGCGCCGCCCCCCGTGTCGAGCAGGGCATCGAGGCCGCCCGCGCTGTGCACGTAGAACAGGACATGGAGCATCGACAGGCTGGCGGGGTCGGCGGCCCACACGGCGGCGCTGACCACCCGGAAGAAGCGCCGGCCGCCGTCGGTCTTGCAGGTCCGGCGGATCCAGGTCTCGAACGTGAGGCCGTCCAGCTCCTCGGCGTCCGGCGCGTCCCAGGGCCGGTCCAGCGGCACGGTGCGCGCGACCCGCTCCAGCCGCTGCTGGGCCACGCCGGACGCCGAGGAGCTGGACGGCCTCACGTTCGAGACCTGGATCCGCCGGACCTGCAAGACCGACGGCGGCCGGCGCTTCTTCC